>DCUE01000034.1 GCA_002328465.1 Candidatus Dojkabacteria bacterium UBA2222 | reverse complement strand
TATAAAGTCTACATTAGATATTTTATACACTCTTTCTGTATGTATTGTATCTGCAAATACAGCAGCATCCATATCTGTACTCCAACCCACTTTTAATCCTCCACTTACCATATTACCCTTAGGATTGTAGTTTAAATATTCATATGCATCACCTAATGTCTTAGGAACGTATATATCTTTGTCTTCTAGATATGCTGCTAGTATAGTGGCATTGGTTTGTGTAATAGACATAGCTATACCGTGTATTCCATTAATATCTTTAATATTTTCTGATACTTTACTCTCAATATTTCTTGAGAGACCTCCTCCTCCTGTTACTAATACAATATGGTTGTAAGATTCTTTGTTGTCCCAGTACCATTTCTTAATTCTTTTAAATAGATCAAAATTAATATTTAATANNATCTTTAATAGATTCTGATACTTTATTTTCAATATTCCTTGATAGTCCTCCTCCTCCTGTTAGCAGTACAATATGATTATATTTATCTTTGTTCTCTGTATACCATTTCTTAACACGACCGAATAGATCAAAATTAATATTTAATAGATGGTCATACAGTATTGAACCTCCTACTTTTAATACAATGTCTTTTTTCATATGTTAAGAATTAATATTAACGCTAAAACAGAATAAATGAAAGGTAATAAATATTCAATTAATTTTGATTTACCTGCAAATCTAATATTCCATAGGGAGAGTATTAGGTAGAAAGCTAATGTACTAATTGCAGGTAACATGAAAATATTTGTACTAATTAAAAACCCTGAGGTTAAGGTTACAAATGCAGAGGATATTAAACTCATTACGAAAGCAGACAGACCCTCTTTCCTATGTATTTTAATATCAGACCAGAAGAGAAGAAAAGAGAAGATGAAGATGATCGGGAGGGAGTACCATATAATTATTCCTAACCTAATTACTACACTACTTAAAAAAAAGAATGTAGCTATACACATAAAGTCAAATATGGCTCTTGTTTGACTCTCTATACTGTATATTTTGTTAAAAGAACTTTTTATATTTAAAAAGAGGATGAATAGTAATACCATTGATATCCCTATCAATACCAAATCCATTAGAAATAGGGTATTAAAATATATATATGCTAGTAGTGATGTATAGAATAAAAGTGGTAGGGCTACATTAGTAAAGAATCTTTCTCTTAGTGAAATCCTTTGTATTACTTCACTGTATTGAGATATTTTTCTTCCTGAGTAAAGAGTAAATGCTCTAACAAACCAGGTTAGGATTAATAGGTTACCTAGTATTCCACTTAGCAAATATATATTACTTGGTGAATGGGTAGAGTATGCAAAATATACTGTACTAAGTACAATAAGTAGTAAGTAAAATATCTCATTTTTAAAATCTGTTTTCTTTTTCAATTTTAGGCAGTATTAAATTACACAAGACCCCCGAAACCTTTAAATACACCAACCAATATTATTAACCACCAAGCTCCTACTGTGAATAGTTCCCCAGCACTTTTTCCTAATCTTCCTTTTCTCCAATATACATATATCTCTATACTGAGTAATATAAAGATGAATCCCACTATTATCAAACTAATACCATCTGTAGTACCTATTACATTCCTAAGCCAGAGTACTAAATTTGTACTAAAATCAGTAGAGTCTCCACTTCCTTCTAAAAAATATTCGGATATATCTATTTCAGATATATTGCCTGCCTCATCAGTAGCCATTAGTACCGACCTATCTCCTATATCTTCTTTAGGTATACTGAGTGTAGCAATGTTTTCTTTGGTAAGTTCTAAATCAAATGTTTTATCTCCAGTAACAAATTTTAATTCTGTAGTATCTTGAGAGTAAGAGAATTGTAGTTCGAATAGTGTAGTATCTCTTTTTACAGTTATACTAGATTGTTCTATTTCTGGTGGTGTTGAGTCTATTGTAAATGTAACTACATCGGATTTAATATTTTCACCTTTAACTTGTGCTTGTATATCATGTTCTCCTTCCTCCCAATCAGTTACTTTATCAAATTCCCACTTATCTGAATTACTTTCTGTTTCTCCTACTAAGCTATCACTACTTAATATCTCAACTGTATACTCTCCTGTGATATTACTTGTCTCTCCTTTAATATCTACATTAGCATCATCTATTACCTCTCCTAATTTAGGATTAGTGATACTAATAGATTTAATCTGTCCACTTTCCTTTATACTTGGCACTATTGGTTCTGTAACTGTATCTGATTTTACAGTGGATGTTGGTGAGAATGTTTGAGTAGTTGGATTACCAAACATTTGTACTACCAGTATTGTTTCTTTTCCTAAAAGAGTTCCTTCTACCACAGCTACTCCAATATCTTTGTATTTTCCACTCATAATATTTTCTTTGTGAGTAGGACTAGCCATCCATGCTTCATGTACACCCTCTGCTGTTCTAAATCCTTTTGCTAGATTCTCCCCTGCATACACATATGTATATCCTGCTTGAGTTATAAACATCCAAGGGGTTTCGCCATTAGGGCCGTAATGATCCCAATACTGTTCTTCAAACATATTATTCGCTTTAGCAGTAGCTGCTGCAGCTAACTTAGCATTAGTATTTAGGGTATTTAATCCAACAGCTGCTCTCTCTTGGTTTGTTAACATTATTATATTAGATGGAGTTATACTACTAGCCATAGCCTGAGGTATGCCTAGCAGGCCCCCAAAAGTATTCACAAAGGCCAAAATGATGGTATAGGTAATTAAGGCCATCTTTCTTAAAAGAATAGGCTTATAACTGTTCTCTTTACTTGGAATAAATAGTTTCCTCACTTTTTTGGCAGATAGTGCAAGTAATATATTTATATATACTAGCAACTTAAAGCTTAGCTATCAACTTTAAATTGTAAGAATATTAATTAAAAAAGAAAAGTCCGAGTCAGGACTCGGACCTTCTCTTCTCTCATCTCGAGAGAAATGCCGGCAGAAATATCTTACTTAACAGCAACCTTAAGTGCTTTTCCAGTTTTGAAAGCAGGAACTTTGGTAGCTGGCAAGTTGATCTTCTCAAGAGTCTTTGGATTGATTCCAACTCTTGCTGCTCTTTCTCTAACTTCGAATTTACCGAAACCAGTTAAAAGAACAGGATCACCTGCCTTAAGCGCATAGGTAATAGCCTCGAATACTCCGTCTACAGCATCAGCTGATTGCTTTTTAGTAAGTCCTGCTGACTTTGCAACTCTATCTACTAAATCTTTTTTTAACATTTTCTTTGACCTCCTTTCTTAGAGATATGGATGCCACAAATCCTGATATCACATGATTTGTAGTATCACATCAATAAAATATTGTATATTAAAGGCTTCGTCAAGAACGTTTTTGTTATAGGACTTTTTAAGATATCAACTGAAAAGTCTTTAGTTAAAATAGTTTTTAATTAAAAATGTATAGCTTTCTTTATACATATTGGTTCTATTTAATCCTTCTCTTTTTGAGTAAAGTATTGGTATCTCAACATATTTTATAAAAAGCTCGTTTTAACAGTCTTACTTCGACATAAATAAGCAAACAGTTATAAGGTGAAATGACCAAAAAATATTACTAAAATTTGAACAGTTAATATAAAAAGAGAGGAGGGAGAAGAACTTGCTCTTCCCCCCCTCTTTCAAAAGCCTTAGGACCCTGTAGTATATCTTACTAGAAGATATCAGTTATCTAGCTATTTCTACTGCTCTTGTCTCTCTAATTAATGTAACTTCTACATTACCAGGATAGTTTTGAGTCTTTTCAATTGTAGCTGCTAAGTCTTTTGCAAGTACCGTCATCTCATCATCTGAGATTAAAGCGGGCTTTACAATTATCCTTAACTCCCTACCAGCTTTAATAGCGAAGACCTCTTCAATCTTATCCTCACCTAATTCTCTTGCTACATTTTCCAATGCCTCTATTCTTTGAATATACTGCTCATAGCTATCCTTTCTCGCACCAGGTCTTGCACCAGATATTGCATCTGCGATATATACTAATACTGCTTCTACAGACTGTGGCTCAATATCTAAGTGATGTGCCTCAATAGCGTTTACTAACTTATCATCTAACCCATATTTTCTAGCAATTTGACCAGATATATGGTGATGAGGGCTATCAATCTTATGGGTAAGTACTTTACCTACATCGTGGAGTAAGCATGCTCTCTTGACTAAATCTACGTCTGCACCAACCTCTGCAGCAAGAACCTCACCAAGTCTCATCATCTCAATTGTATGAGACATTAAAGATTGGCCATAGCTAGTCCTATACTTCATCTTACCAAGAAGTTTTAATAGACCGATATCAATACCTGGCCATCCTGCCTCTTCAGCAAGTATTTGTCCATTCTTTTTTATCTCAATTGAGATTTCATTTTTTGCTTTTCTTATTGCTTCTTCTATCGAGCTAGGGTGTATTCTCCCATCTCCTATTAATTTGCTTAATGCTACAGAAGCAATCTCTCTTCGAAGTGGATCAAAAGAAGAAAGTGCAATTGTATTTGGTGATTCATCTACTATGACATCTACACCTGTTAATTTCTCAAATGCCCTAATATTTCTACCCTCCTTACCAATTACTCTACCCTTCACCTTATCATCATCTATCTTAATTGTAGAAGTTGTAGTTTCTCCTACATAGTCAGTTGCAATCCTTTGCATAGATTCAACTAATATCTCTTTGGCCTTCTCATCTGCAATCTCTTCAGCATGCTTTTCTGCTTGTCTAATCTTTTTTGCTTCATAGTTTTTAATATCTTCATCTACTTGGCTCATTAATTTCTCTCTTGCTTCTTCTTGTGTAAGACCAGAAATTCTCTCTAGCTCATCCTTAAGTTGAGCCCTACTCTTTTCTAAACCTCTTTGCATCTTTTTAACTGCCTCTGATGCAATCTCCACCTCTTCACTCTTCTTATCTAGCATTTTGGTTCTCTCATTTAACTTTTTCTCCCTTTCTAAGAGTAATTCCTCATGCTCATCTGTTTCCTTTCTGAGAACTCTCAATCTCTCTTCAGATCTATGCTTGTTCTCCTCTATCTCTTTCTCTGCGTCGGCAATCTTGTTACCGATTATCTTGTTAGCAACCCTAGTTATTTCTTCTTCTGGGATATTTTTTATATTTACCCATTTCCGTCCATACTTTAAGTAAGAGAATACAGATACTCCTCCTACTAGTGTTGCAACAATACCAATAATTAACTCCATTTGAGTATTGTTAAAAATTTAAAACTTTTAGGGGAAGAAATAGGTGAATTTACACCAGATTCGGTGAATCTAAGTACTCTTTTTTATTGTATGTTTTATCAAAATATATACTATTAAAAAATTTCATTAATTCTAAAAACTTCAATATTTCTATCCCCGTCCTATCTAAAAAATCAAATATTATTAAGGACTTTCTAATGATATCATTTTTATCTCAATCTTTCTAGACAGTTAATCAATATCAGGTCTGTCCTAGGTCTGTCCCCATTTCATCCGAATTTCATCTCCCTCTGCTATCCTTTTATCATGTCCAGAACACGACGCAACTACATAGCGAATAGTTTCTACCACGTATACAATCGTGGTAACAACAAAAATACCATATTCCGAGCGGCTTCTGACAAACAGCTCTTCCTTAATTTGCTGTACAGATATAATAGGGAATGTGATATAAAGATACTTACTTACTGCATAATGGAGACACATTTTCATCTTGTCATCCGGACTGGAAAAGATCCAAAATTATTATCAAAATTTATGCAAAAAGTTTGTACTGGTTTTGCAATGGAAATAAACAGGAAGTACCAAAAAGTGGGTCACGTTTTTCAAAACAGGTACAACGCTAATTACCTACAATACAAGAAAAATTTGCGACAAGCTATCGCCTACGTACAAAGAAATCCTGTGCACGAGGGTTGGGTTAGAAAGCCATCGGATTACAAATGGAACAAGCGTGAACGGGGACAGACCTAGGACAGACCTCCTATTAGCTTTTGGTAGAAGGTTAGGTTATGAATTGTTAATAATGTCAGAGCAGTAGCTTCACCATTCTTAAGCATATGATGAAGGTATGCACGAGAATAGTTTTGGCAACACTCACAATCACACTCACTATCCACTGGTCTCATATCCAAACCCATATCGCTATTTTTAATCCTCAAAATACCCTCTGATGTGTACACAGTACCATGCCTAGCATTACGAGTTACCAACACTGTATCAAAAAGATTATAACCCATCTTAGCAGCCCTAATAATATCCTCCGGCTTACCTACCCCCATTGCATATCGAATTGTATCTTTAGGAACACTTTCAATGACAGCTGACATCTCATCTACAACTAAGTCTCCCTCACCATCTACAACATACCCACCAAAGTTGTAACCATCAAAACCAATCTTTACCAACTCCCTAGCACAATATGATCGTAAATCAGGGAAGTTAGCACCCTGTACTACAGCAGTAAGTAACTTACCTGTATTTTTAGTACCACCATAATCCTTACTAAAACGATCCTTACATCTAACAGCCCATTTCAATGTCCTCTCTACAGATTGCTCTGCTTCTTTTCTTGAGAGATTGGTATCTCTACAATCGTCCAATGTAACTAAAACATCGGAACCAATCTTCATTTGAATATCTATGGATGACTCTGGAGTTAATTCATATGTGTTCCCTTCCTTGGGGGATTTAAAGGTAGCACCATTCTCATGTACTTTACCTTTCCATTTCTTAGAATGAAGTAATGAGAATACCTGAAAACCACCTGAATCAGTAAATACAATACCATTCCAACCCATCATCTTTTTAATACCACCTAACTGTTGTATTACATCTGGTCCTGGATGGACTAGAAGATGCAAAGTGTTAGTTACTAAAGCTTGTGTACCAGTCTCTTCTAACTGTTTAGTTGTTAGATATCTAACTGCTCCTCTAGTAGCATCTGGCATAAAGAAGAGTTTCTCTTTCAGAATGTCTAAGTTCATCATTTTTACTTACTTAAATTAGCACCAATCAACATACTATCTCCATAGCTAAGAAATTTGTAATTATGTCCAATAGCTTGAGTATATGCTTTTTTTATATTCTCTTTACCACCAAAAGAACTAACTAAAAGAATTAGAGAAGAATCTGGCATATGGAAGTTAGTAATTAGTATATCTACAACATTCCATTTATACCCTGGATATATGTAAAGATCTGTATATCCACAAAACGGTAGTACCTTTTTCTCTTTTTCAGAATATATACTCTCTAAAGTTCTAGCAACTGTAGTACCAAATGCCCATATCCTTCCCTCACACCCATTTATCATATCTACTACCTCTTTACTTACATTAATATACTCTTTATGTATCTCATGCTCCTCAATGTTTTCTTTCCTAATTGGAGCAAATGTACCCCATCCTACCTTTAGTTCAATTTTAGCTATTTTACCACCCTTTTTCTCAATATTGTCTAATATATCATTAGTCAGATTTAAACTCGCTGTAGGGGCTGCTACAGCCCCAGGAATAGAGGAAAACACTGTATTGTACCTCTCTCTATCGCTACTCTCATCATCTCTTTTCATATATGGAGGTAGAGGAGTATGACCATACTTTTTAAACAGAATATTTGAATCTCCACTTAGGAATTTAACTAAAAACCCATTACCCTCTCGTAACGATATTTCAATATTAATATCTTCACATCTAAGTATATCCGAAATCTCTACATTCTTAGCCCTCCCTATTAAACAGTACCATGTATCTTTACTCCTCTCTTCTAGAAAAAGTACCTCTACTCTCTTCCCTTTAGGAGTTAAGAAATATGTTCTGCTATTTAAAACCTTCGTTTCATTTAAAACAACAATATCACCCTCTTTGATATATTCTGGGATATTAAAATATTTCCTATGAGAAATATCCCCACTCTCTTTATCAAGTACTAACAAATTAGTAGTACCCCTTTTCTTAGGAGGATATTTAGCTATTAATTCTTCAGGCAAATTGTATTTAAATTCTGAGATATTCATTTAACACCGGTATTATATTACAAATATATCTCTTTTTGTTGTTTTTGTAGTAGAATTAGCTATGAGAAATTTAATAGAACAACCTGTAAACACTCTTTTTTTAGGAACAGATTGGGAATCTGTTGAAACATTAGAAGCATTAAACAAAGATGAAAGATTTAATATTGTAGGCGTGATTACTACTGTAGACAAACCAGTAGGTAGAAAACAGATATTAACTCCATCTAAAGTAAAAGAGTACGCACTAAAAAATGGTATAGAGGTATTCCATACGGAGAAGAAAGAGGAAAGATACAAGGAATCTTTAGAGAAATTCAAACCTGAATTAATTGTATGTAAAGCATTTGGAGAGATAGTGCCAGGATTCTTTTTAGAATATCCTAAATACAAATCTATAAATGTACACTTTTCAATATTACCTAAATACAGGGGAGCAGTACCAATACAAAAAGCGATACTGGAGGGAGAGAAAGAGACAGGAATTTCAATAATGTTAATGGCAGAAGGAATGGATGAGGGAGACATATTAGAGATATTTAAAGAACCAATACATAGTAATGATACAAACCTCTCTTTAAGAAAGAGATTAGTAAAAAAATCAGCACTAATACTTGGAGATGTTTTAGAAGACTGGATTAATGGGAAAACACAACCACTTAAACAGGATGACTCTAAAGCAACATACTGTTGGCAGAAAGATATATCAAAAGAGAATGCTCAGATTAAATGGGAAGAGATGGAACCTGAATATATTGAGAGATTAGTGAGAGCTATGATACCTTGGCCAGTAGCTTGGTGCTTATTAGAAAGAAATATTCAGGAGAGTATATCTAACAAAGTAGTAAAGCTATTTAAGGTAGAGTTAATATCTGATACATCTACTCTTAAACCTGGTACTCTATATTCAAAAGATGGAATGCTTCTTTTCAAAACAAAAAAGGAGGAAGTATCAATAAGGGTGAGAGAGTTACAAATAGAGGGGAAAAACAGGATTAAGGAAAAAGATTTTATAAATGGGATTGGAAAGAATCTTATTTAATACTGTATAGCATTCCTATATTGATCCTTCGTATACTCATCTCTAGACATTACACTTCCACCCCTAAGATTTATTTGCTCTGCAACAATCTCTCTTTTTATTGCTTTTAATTCCTCAAAACTAAGAGGGCCGTACTTAAAGTAGATTGTTTGTTCTAAAGCAGTAAGTGAAACAGTATCAGAGATATTATCATCTGTTATATATCCTCTAATAACATACTTGGCTATTTTTATATTAATAACCTTCTCATCTATATCCTTTCTATCGAATATTTCATAATCAAAATATTGTATACCCCTAGAAATACTAACCACATCCATTTTTATTTCTGGAAGTTCCTTTTTAATCTCTGGATTCTCAATAGCATCAAATTCAAAAAGTATTAATTGCTCTAAGGCAGTATAAAGGTTCTTAGGTGACGGATTATCATGCGACAGAAATCCTAAAGAAAGAGCTTCGGCTATACTTTCTTTCTTTAAGTATATTTCTTCTTGTTCATTTTGATTTGGTTCTCCTGAATCAAACTCTTGTGGATCCTTGGAATCAGACATATTTAAAAGTATTAGATTAATAAACCTATAATATCAAAAATGAGGAGATTGTGTAAGTACCAAATAAGCCGGATTCTGTATTAAATCAATTCAAACCTTGCTTACTCTTAGAGACCCAACTAACCAAACTAAATGGGAACTCTTCTTTGATTTGATTGTATTCTTCCACAAGAGTATTAAATTCGTCACTCTTTGCCCTAGTACTTACTTCTATACTTGAAATCATATTAATTACTTCCATTTCTTCATCATTAAAACTTCTACTCTTTATAGTTTCAAGCATCTCTTTCCTTTGAGAATCTCCTATGTACAAGCATCTATAACTAAAATCAGCACAATCAGATTTAAAATCTGTAATTTCAATTAATTTAATCCTTTCTACAAGAGTAAACTCTCTACTGTATGACACTTGGATATCCATAGCTATATTATCAATCTGTGTATCAAGTTTAGAAAGCTTCTTATATCCTCCCACTGTTATTATTACTAAAAAAAGAATGATTACTATCAAAACAAAGAGAAGAATATATTTAGGTTTAATTCTAATCTTAAGAATTTTATTAAAGAATTGTAAGATTAGACTTTTAAACTTTCTTATTAATATTTTAAGCTTTCTTTTATTCATACCTTAGAGCATCCAAAGGAGCCATTTTAACTGCACGACTTGAAGGATATAGGCCTGTTATATACCCTACTAATGTACTACTCACAATTATAGCAAGAGAAAGTGACAAAGGAAGGAAACTAACAAAGATAAAAGAGCCTCCCCTACTAATCGAGAAAATTGAAAGAATAACGGAGACAGCTAATCCCATAAGCAGTCCAAAAAGTACTCCTAAAGTACCACCTGTAATTCCCATTATCATAGACTCATTGATAAAGAGACTACTTATCTCATCTGCTTTCATACCTATTGTTTTCATTAGGCCAACTTCTCTAGTTCTTTCAAGCAGAGATACTGTTAGGGTATTAAACATTCCAAGGATAGCTATTGATAGAGCTATTGTTCCTACTATTATCAATACTATCTTTGCATATGAGAACAGGCTTTCTACTTCAGAAACTGTATCCATTACAGATGTAGTTTCCAAACCCAAGGCCTCTATCTGTTTTCTGGTCTCTATTATCTTATCTTCAGATTCTATGATTATTCGTAACTGAGAAAATTTTTCTATCTTGTACTCCTCTAATTCTAATATAGGGATATATATGA
The DNA here is from genome assembly GCA_002328465.1 of Candidatus Dojkabacteria bacterium UBA2222. Taxonomy (GTDB): domain Bacteria; phylum Patescibacteriota; class Dojkabacteria; order SC72; family SC72; genus UBA2259. The sequence continues at coordinate 2,470 of DCUE01000034.1, read as the reverse complement.
CTGAAGGATTATCATCGTTAATAACTCCTGTTATTATATACACTTCCGAGGTATCCAATACCTCTTCTTCCTCTTCCTCAACTATTTCTGATAGCACTAAATCTAATTTTAATTCTTCTCCTACCGCTTCCTCTGGTAGGACTCCAATTGTGGCAAGAAATTCCTCATTAACAACTACTCCTACATTTTCTTCATTGAATACTTCACCAGCAGATAGAGTAATTGGAGATTGTGTAATATACCTATCCTGAACTCCATAAACTACAACATCTGTACTAGATTGTTGGTATTCAACTCTAGCTGCCAGGTTAATTAATGGTAAAATTTCTTTTACACCTTCTATATTCTTAATATTTTCTACATTCTCAACATTTAGAATGACCTTACTACTAATAGTTGGTGTCACATCTATTTGGTTCATATCCTCTATTCTAGTAATTTCTTCAATAACTAGACGCTCTAAACCATATCCTAAGGAAAGTAAAAATACGATAAAGCCAATACCTATAGACATACCAAATATGGTAATCATTGTTCTAGATCTTTTTACCCATAAGTTCTTAAATGATATCTCTGTAAGATCAATTGTGTTAATGCTTGCGGAAATATTCTTAGAAAAGTTTCTATCAAATACCCTACTAATCCTTCCAAAATACTTTTTGTAACTTAAACTCAGTTGATAGAAATAGTTAGATTTCTTACCTAATCTTCTAAGTAATATTAGGAATAGAAATATAAAGCTCTGGAATAGGAACCTAATATTAAAAGAAATTGCATATTTTAATTTCTCAAATATATTTCTCTTTTGTGCTACTTCTACACTACTTATTGAATCAGGAGTTACTATACTACTCTCTTCTATAGAAGTACCTGCTTGGATAAAGGTTTCTAAATCAGAAGCTATATCTTTCTGAATCTCATTAACATTACTAGAATCTACCTTTATCTCTCTGCGGATTCTACCATCAAGCATTAAGATGACTCTCTCAGCAAATTTAAGATATTCAGGATTATGGGTAACCATTATTATTGTTTTTCCAGCCTTATTTAACCTACCTAATATATCTATCATCTCCTGACCACTCTTAACATCTAAGTTTCCAGTAGGTTCATCTGCAATAATTATTTGAGGGTTAGTCATTAATGCTCTTGCCAACCCTATCTTCTGTTGCTCACCTGCAGATAACTCACTTGGTATATATTCTGTTCTAAAATCCATACCAACAATATCTAATACCTCTTTAGCTTTCTCCAAAGCCTCTTCTTTTTCTAATCCAATTAGTTGACCCGAGAAAGCAATATTCTCTTGTACACTTAAGGACTTAACCCAGTTNNCCCAGTTTTGTTGTTGGTACATGATACCCATCTCTCTCTTTCTTATAGATGCCCTATCCTCGGTGCTAAGTGTCCATAGATTTAATCCTCCTACTTTAACATATCCCTTATCTGGTCTTTCTAATCCCATCATAATGTGTAAGAGAGTACTCTTACCACAACCAGATGGACCGAATATTATTATAAATTCTCCTAGCTTAACATCTAAAGACACATTCTTAAGCACAGTAGTATATCTTCCTCCTGTTTTAAAACTTTTATATATATCTTTTGCTGATATTATTACTGATTCTTTCATTATCTTTATCTCAGGAACTTAAAAATATTACTTAGACTTTCTACTACTACTTCAAATACTGTATTTGTTGCCTTTGGTGTAACAGCTATCATTCTACTACCTTTACCTTCATTATTTGCAGAATCAAGACTAGAAACCTGAAGGTGATATACAGTTGAAGGAGTTAGGTTACTTATGATAACTACATGCTCTGTCTTAAGATTAGTTTCAATCTTTGTCTTCTGTTGGTATGTATCACCCAACCCACTATCATAAATTACTTGACTTGTACTTGGCTCATCCGTTTTCCAACTTACGACTAGTTGGCCGCTCTTACTCTTATCTGCTTGAACTTCACTACTTAGAACTGATTTATCTACTTTAAGATCATATATTTGTGGAGGCCTTGTATCAGTTGCAGTCGTAAATGTATATTCCTCACTTAATGCGGTATTCCCAAGTTTATCTGTGCCCTCTACAGTCATAGTATAAGTTGTTGTTGGTAATAAACCCTTTAGTTCCATCTTATGCATTCCCTTTATCATTTCAATATCTACTCTATTTTGTACAAGATCTTTCTTACCACTTGGGTAGTATCTAACAACACTATTAACTTCAGTATTACTCTCCCAAAGTATTTCCATTGTAGGCTGAGCAGTACCCTGTTTCTCCTGTATCTCTACATTTGTAATCTCTGGTTTAGGAGGAGTAAGGAAATCAAGTAGTACAGTTCCATCATATTCATTTCCATCAATATCAAAAAGATTTATCTTATAGAAGTATTTTGTACCATCCTCTAAACCTGTAAGGGTGACCGTGTATGTTGTTTCAACAGGAGAGGTTTCTAATTCAGTTGAG
>DCUE01000071.1 GCA_002328465.1 Candidatus Dojkabacteria bacterium UBA2222 | reverse complement strand
ATACATCCTCTCTTGTATATCCAATTTCTCTTAGTAGTTCATCTAGTAGTTTACCTGCTGCTCCTACGAATGGTTTACCCTGTTTATCTTCATTTAATCCTGGGGCTTCACCTATGAACACGATTCCCGATTTAGGAGGAGTGATTTCATATACTGGTTGAGTAGCAACTTTTTTTAATCTACATTTGTTGTGTATCGCAAAATATTGATGTATTTCTTTTAGATTTCTGAATTCCTCTATCTTCATACCCAATTATATACCAAAAGGTCTGTCGTAGCTCTGTGCCTCAAATCTGTACTTCTTCCGAGCTTTTCGAATCATTCGGGGGCTGTTTTGGCTTCGGATTGTTTGGGAAAAAAGGCAGAGAAATGTAAAGAGGCCGTATCCCGGTAGGCTTTCTGGTGGATAGATGTGGGACAGACCCCGACCTCTTACTTCAATTATACTTTTTGATGTATAATCGAGCATGAAGGGAATAGATTACAAAGTGGATGTATTTACAGGTATTAGACCTACTCAAGGTCTTACAATTGCGAATGTAATTGGCTCTGTACATACGATTGTTACATTACAAAGGGAAAAAGAGGCTGGAAGACCTATGGTTTTTGTTGCAGACTTACACTCACTAACCGATGGTACACCTCAAGATACTCAAAAACATATATTAGATATTGTTAAGGACTACATTGCATTGGGCTTAGATCCAAAAGGGTGTGATATCTTTGTGCAATCACAATTAATAGAGGAAATTGCTGAGTTAAATATATATCTCTCTAGGTTAGTAACAATATCAGAATTACTTAGAGTACCTACACTTAAGGAAAAAATTAAAAAAGATATGGATGTGTCCAATGCTTCTGTGCTACTTGCTATGTATCCTATTATGATGGCATCGGATATCTTACTTCAAAAATCTAAATATGTCCCTGTAGGTGATGACCAAGTAGCACATGTGGAGATAGCGAGAGATTTAGCTAGGAAATTTAACAAGATATTTGGAGAAACTATACCTGTTCCTAATGTACTTTCTTTGGGTAAACCAGCAAGAATTAAGTCACTTTCTGGTGGAGGAAAAATGAGTAAGAGTAATCCTACTGGTGCAATTGTTTTGGATGATGATATTTCAATATCTTTAAGTAAGATAAAGAGGGCACAAACAGCATTCGCAGGGGAGATGACTGATTCTTTAGATTCTCTATTAAAGATTGGTAAGTTTGTCTCAAATACAGAGGAAATTAGGCATATTGATGAGATTATGGTTAAGCATATGAATGGGGAAAATGTAATGGGTGAGTTAAAAGGAGTTATTAATACCTCATTAGAAAGATACTTAAGGGAGTTCCAAGTTAAGAAGTCTAAGATATTAGATACAGAGATAGAGGAAGTTATTAAAAACGGTGGAGAGGTAGCAAAGAGGAATGCAAAGGAAACAATACAAGAGATTAGGAAGGCTATGGGATTAAAATATATTTAATAGATTTACAAAAGGCTTTAAAACTGCTATTATCGCTTACTTTTACATATGTCAACAGAACTAGAAAGACCAAGTCCTGCCCAATTAGATAGACGGTATCCTGTTAAAGAAATCTTTGAGGATTTACCAATAGAGTATCCACAAGTTTATAGAAATATTCCTGTAGAAAGAGAAGAATCCCTCCTTCCTGTTATTGTTTTGAGTGGCTTTTCAGGTAGTGGCAAGGATTGTACATTCACGCCTCTTTTGGAAACAGGGGATGCTTATCATGTAGTAACTGCAACTTCAAGAGGAAGAAGAGTTGAAAAGGGGGAACCTGAATGTGCCTATGTATGGATGAGGGAGAAAAGGGAACAAGAGACTATACAAGAGTATCATATGAATTTGGTAAAGGAATACTCATTAATTGAGTATGATAATCATTACGGTAATCTATACGGTCTTCCTGCACAGTCCATGAAAAAACAGGGTATGGGTATGCCTGTACTTAGGGTAGATATTAATGGCGTAGTTAATCATAGGAAGAGATTGCCGAGATTTGGTTTCCAACCTATTACTGTAGCAGTAATGCCAGACTCTTGGAGTCAGGTATATGAATCTATTGTAAGAAGGGGGGCAGAGTGTGAGGAGGAAGCTTTAAAGAGATTTTACGAAGATGTAGGGAATGTAGAATTATATAGGGAGAATATTAATTACTTTATACATAACAGTAGGTTTAGTGATATTGAGGGTGTAACTGGTTTAGATCTGTCTGTTGATGCTTTTAGATATTTAGTATCTAAATATCAAAATCATTAGGTAATCCTAACTCCTTCATCTGTATATCAAATACCTCTATTGCTTGTTCAACACCTAGTGCATTTGCAGTCCAATCTCCTCCCATACATATATCATGATATTTCTCTTTGTAAAAACTTTTTAATATATCCTCATCCTCTTTACATATATTCCATTTAGGGTAGAAGCAATCATACTCATTTAATGGACTAGCATCTAGTAATTCATGCATACAGAAAAACTCTGCTTTGATACCTCTCTCTTCGCAATATTTATTTACTCTTACGCATCCTTGATATGAAGCATATACAGATACAAATACAAATTTCTCAATATTTTTAAACTTCTTTTTTAAATCATCTACAGCAGCTATTAAATTCCTACCACCTGCGATAGAGTCATACAGTATTCCAATTTTAATATCTTCGTGTATTTGTTTGTTATTCTCTTCTGGTATATCTATCCTGTAACTACATACTCTACCACTTACTCCCTTTATTCCTTTTTCGTCTTTTACATGATGTACATCCATTACAGCGTATAGTCGAGATTCAAAACCACTTCCTAAGAATGTATTTAGAAATGGTGATTGAGCAATGGGTTCTCTAATTAGCATTGCACTTAGAGCTTCTTTTTCAGGTATATATGTATGATTAATTGCTTTTTTGAATTCCTTAGTACTAGCTATTGTATATGTAGCAGCACATAGCTCTACGACTCTCTTCATACCTAGGTGTAATCTAGCTGGTATTAGGGTACCATCATCTTTAGTATGTACAATTATTAATGATTTGGTTTGCTCAGATTGTATTACATTTATCTTAATATCATTAATATATTGGAATACTTTAAAAGAGGAGGGGAGTTTAATATATGGGGTTTGTACAGTACCTTCTGAGGTTTTCTTCCAAGTAATTGGCATAAAGATTCCTTATATATCTACTTGGGATTAGATTGTATATGAAATGGGCAGTATGGTCAATTAACTAATTTGGGAAATTTCAGAAATTTCATCGTCTATGGTAAAGGGTATTGCCATATTGAAAAGTTCTTCTTTTTCTATTCCTAGTTTCTCAGAATTATATTCTAAGCATACATCTACGGTACCTTGAGGTACTCTTCCTTCCTCCTCGGCCTTTATCATTCTTGCAACAGCTTTTATTGTGTGAAGCTCTCTTTCACTTTCGTTAGGCTTTTTGAAATGTACATTATCGTTATGGTTACTTGTATCTGGATACCAATCTTGATTCCCGTTTGCATAGTAGATTACTGCCATGTGTGTTTTAGTTAAAAAATAAGAAGATGGATTATATCATGGAAATACCTTATCAACAATGTCTTTGGGATATTACTCCTGTGTATCTGTTTTAGAATCTTTATCCATATCTTCTATTATCGAAGATATTGTATCAAAATCTAAATCTACTTCTTCTGTACTCAAAGCTATGGAATATTCATAATTAGATTTAGTTAAGATACCGTTTTTATAAAGATCGTGTATTGTTTTTAAATCTTTAAGAAGATCTATTTGTTGTATAGTAAGTTTGATATCTAATGGGGAAGATTTTAATGAATCAGTATCATTAAGATATTCCATACTCAGTATTATGAATTTAGTAATTAGATTATACTTAGAATATATTACTATATCAATTCTGTGTTATTCTCTTCTCTTTCAGCTACCAATTCTGATGTTTTAATGAGTAACTCTTCTACTGTAATATCTAAAGATTGAGCATTTCTCTCCAAAGAGTATTTGTAGTCTTCTTGGGTAAAGGTACCTTGTTCTTTCCTTTCCTCTGTTTCCAAGACAGCTTCTAATGTCTTTACTAATTTCATATGATTGTAAAGAAAGACACAAGTTTCTAACTCTTCTGAAGATATTTGTAAATATTGAGCATTTTTCATTAGTCCATAAGCATACTCTTCACTTGTGAATATATGTTGATTTCGCCAATGTAATATTCTTGAAGTAGCTTCTATGTAATTGAGGATAGTGGTATCTACTCCTTTTCTATTTACTCCTACCTCTATACTCTTTCTCTTCTCTCCATTACTATTCTCCCCATTCTTATTTTTTAAACCGAAGACTTTTCCTTCTAATAAATCTATTTTTGTTTTATCGATTCTCTCAGTTAGGGGGGAGTTTGTCTTTATATTGTCTAATTCAAGTTCTAAACCCATATTTATGTATTTAATATTTAAAGGTTATGATTATATCACTAAACTAATACTTTTAGGATATTTTTGCTATGATATTAGGATATGAACGGTATTACTTTGGAACAAACAAAGGAGAGGGTAAGAAATGCTAAGGCATTACTCTTTGATTTTGATGGTACATTGGTTAATTTAGATAAGTTGAATGTAGATTCTTTTGCTATTGTTTTTAAAGAAATGTTTAATCTTGAGTTTACTAGGCAAGATTTTATGAAATATATATCTGGTAGAGGTTCTAAGAATGGTCTAATAGATTATTTAGGAGTAAATGGTATTAAGGAGTTTTCTGCAGAAGAGATTAATACTATGTTTTATAAAAATAAAAAGAGATTGATAGAGGAGAGAATGGATGAAGAGATATATATAATGCCGGGTGTAGAGAAATTCTTAAAGCATTATGCTAATACAGGGAAGAAAACATTGGTAGTTACATCATCTAGAGAGGAGCATGTAGAGAGGATGTTAACTCATTTTAAGATTTTTAAATATTTTGAAAAGGTAATAGATAGGAGTATGGTAATTAGGGGGAAGCCAGATCCACAGGCATTTTTAGAAGGTATTAAGTATACTGGTTTTAATTCTAACGAGTGTATTGCATTTGAAGATTCTTTCTACGGTTTACAATCTGCTAAGGGTGCAGAGCTATTTACCATTGGTGTTTTAAATGATGGTTGGAATGATGATTTTGTATATCACTTGGCTGATTTTGTAATTAAGGATTATACAGAGCTAATTACTTCTTCTTAGCCATTTTCTTTTTACTTGCTTCTTTCTTTTCTACCTTTTTCTTAGTAACATTCTTCTCTTCTACAGGTATACTTTTAACTTCTAATGCTAATATGATTTTTTCTAATTTCTCAATTATTATATCCAATTTCTCACTCTGTATATTATTTCCACTTCCCTTACCTTCTCCATCATGAGAGTTACCTCTCTTTTCAAAACAGCTACTACAGTATATTGGTTTGTCTGAGCTAGGTTTAAATGGTACTAAACACTTATTACCACAATCATCACATATTGCAGAGTACATACCTTTACCACTTCTATCTCTGGAGTCTCTAAAATCTCTATCATCTCTTGAATTTCTTGAATCTCTCCTATCTCCTCTGTCTCTATCTCTACCACCACCCTGTTGTTCAAAGCAGCTACTACAGTATATTGGTTTATCTCCTGATGGTCTAAATGGTACTTTACATTCCCTACCACATGCATCACATACTGCAGAGTACATAGTAACTTGTTTTCTACTATCTCTATCAAATCTTCCCACATTATTTCTTAAAAAGTTTAAATGGCTATGCACTATATCTCTTTATGTAATAAATAACAAGGAAAGATATATTATGAGTACCTATTTAACATCTTGTACACCACTAAGTGTATCAACTATCTGTATATCAGAGGGTACCTGTTTCTTAAGTTTATTAAAATCTTTAATATCTCTTGTTAATATGTAATCACAATTTTGATCTAGAGCAGAGTAATATTGTAGTGTATCTTCAAAATCTAGATAGAAATTTTGTAAAGCAAGGTTTGTGATATTGGTAGAGAGATCTACTATATTAATATATTTGGATATATCCTTTATTTTCCTATACACAGCAGAATTAGGTTTAATTTTTAGAGAGTAAAAAGCTATGTGTATTGAGAGGGTTGATAGGAATATTTGTGAATGATGTAAGTAGGGAAGTATCTCTTTCAAAGAGAGTGTACTAGAATCTCTCTGAATTATTATATCAATGAAGATATTTGTATCTATGAATATCTTTTTCATTTGAGATATTTCTTCTCCAAAGCTTTTCTATACTCTTTCTCATAGTCAAAATTCTTCTTCTTTTCTTCCGACATTTTTACACACCCAAAGAGGGATTTTATGAATTTCTCGTAGTCTTGCTGTTTAATATCTTTTTTCTTTACTTCAATTTGGTAATCAGAAGGGATGAAGTAGGCTAAAGTCTTACCCCTATCTATCACCTCATATGCTTGCCCAGCATTAAGAGAATCTTTTAGTTGAGTAAGGCTGTGTCTAAATTTTCTGAGATTTATCTTTTTGTACTTCATATGTTAAACATTAGTTTAACATTGGTAAGTCTTAAGGTCAATGTCTTGTAATATGTAAAGAATTAATTAAAGGGATACCTGATATAATGGGGGGATATTTTAACAAAAGAAAAAATTATGGATGGTTTAGATATTGCTATTCCGGATTCTCAAACAGATACAAATCTAACAATACTTGAAGTAGGGGCTGTAACTACAACATCAACTATTCCTCCAGTATTAGGGTCTCCTCCTGTTCAAATTATCTCAGAGATGGAATATCCCATATTAGATAGATTACCTTCGAGAGATATTACGGTTGATGAGAAAGATTATACCGTTATCTATGAACAGACCTCATATCCGGATAGTAGGATTTTTGGTTTTAGAACAAAAGATGAAACAGTTAATCAGAGTAAGCTTTTTCAAATATTACCGTCATTAAATAGGGGAGGAAATAGAAGTTCTGAATTGTATAGGATTAATTTTAAAAATGAGGATACAGTAAAAATCCTAATTAAGGAGGGTGAGAAGGTAGTAGAACATTCTAAGGAGATAGGTAGTAAATTAAAGAGTACTCCTGTATCTCTTAATGATTTAAAGAGAACTGTTAATATCTGGGGAGAACAGTATTTATTAGTATACCAACCACAAGAGACATCAGAATATATTGAGTCTGCATTTCAAAGTACTATTAAGAAACTAGAGAGAAGGATTAAACAAATGTAAGTGCGTATCCTTTCTTACCTGCTCTACCTGTTCTACCTATTCTATGTATATAGTCATCGTAATTTTCAGGTATATCGTAATTAATTACATGTGTAATATTATTAATATCCAATCCCCTAGATGCTACATCTGTAGCTATTAGGATATTAAGGTAATCTTTCTTAAAAGCCTCTATTATTCTTGTTCTTTGTGTTTGTCTTTTATCACCGTGTAGTGCATTTACCTTAATACCTTTATCTAATAATTTGTGAGAGAGGTTATCTGCTTCTCTTTTAGTTCGTGTAAATATTAATACTTTTTTAAATTCATCTTTATTTACATATTCACAGAGTACATTAAACTTATTCTCTCCATTCTTTAATCTAATTACATCCTGATCTACATTCTTACCTGGCTCCTGTTTCTCTACTTCTATTCTTATTGGTTTTTTAAGTAAGCTATTAGCTATATCCTCACTTTTCTTATTCATAGTGGCAGAGAAAAACAGAGATTGTTTATTATCACTTAACTGGGAAGTTAAAAAGCGTATATCATCTATGAAACCCATATCAAGCATCCTATCCACTTCGTCTAAAACGACATTATTTATTTTTAATAGGTTGATGGCTTTTCTTTCTGTTAAATCCTTCAATCTTCCCGGTGTAGCGATAACAAACTCTGGATCTCTTCTCAATATCCCAATTTGTGTTCTCATACTGTTACCACCCATAATCAGTACTGAGCGCAGTCCTGTATTTCTAGCTAACTGTACGAACTCATCTTGTATTTGCATAGCTAATTCTCTAGTAGGCACTATTATTAAGAACCTCTGCTTCCT
>DCUE01000070.1:1176-5901 GCA_002328465.1 Candidatus Dojkabacteria bacterium UBA2222 | reverse complement strand
TGTCTGATTCCCATTTCGACACATTGTCAGCAGTGAAATCAACTTGTTTAAAATCATTTATACCCTTAATCAGGCTATTCGCGGTATATTGTTTAGTTTTTGACCCGTAAAGGCCAATTAAATTCCAACCTTTAAATAATGTTATTGGTGCTTTATCTGTCTCTCCTTCATATTTTATTGGTTTTCCATTTATAATAATGCTGATGTTGTCTTTCGATCTAATAATGTATCCTTGGCCAGGCAATAATTGGAAGTCGTTATTGTCATATACTTCAACATTTTCACCAACAATTTTCCATGAGCCATCGTACTTTGAGATTGAATAGATTACATTCCCATATACTTCATTTAACTTCTTGAGTAAAGAAGCTGCTGTTCTATATTCTTCTGAAGATACAAGGTATGGTAGTGAGATAAAGTTAAAACCTTTTGAAAGGTTATACCTATATTTCTGCTCTATTGTTTTGATTTTTAGAGTAGAACCCAATGTACTAACTTTCGTATCAACTCCATCATCATAGGTTCCATTACTATTTTTATCAATATATATTAGTACTCCTCCATTATTAGCGAGTAAAGAGGACTCTGTGACATCAAAGAAGTATACTTGGCCATCTTTCTCGAACGAATATGTACCAGGTTTTATTCCTGAGAAAAGTCCTGTTTCAAAGTCAATTATATACTCCTCTTCTAATAATTCTTCGGCTTGAACTTTTGGAGATGAGAGAAGAGATAAAAGATTTTTGTTTTTCTCTAAGAAGGTTGAAGAATTGGTAGTCTTCTTAGGCCCAACACATCTCCAATCTTCATAATAACTTGTTACCTCAAAAAGAGTGTAATATATTTTGGTATATTTACAGGTATCACCTGAGTTATTGCAAACCTGTTTTCCATCCTCTTTACAATCGCTTGTTTTTATTTCTCTACACCACTCTCCATTTTCAATTTTCTTGTCTTTATCTATTCCACTATCACAATAACATGCTTTCACCTTACATTCCTCACCAGCATGGATAGGAATCCTATCTGTTGCTATTAGCTCTTCATCGACAATTTCGCCACCTGTCCAAGAATTTTTATAACATTGGTATGTCTTTCCAGTTTTAGCATCATAACAAAATGTTCCATTATTTGTGCAAGTATAGTTTGCAGGATTATCCAAGAATTTATAACAAGATCCTGCTAATGCATTTGTAGAATTAACTAGCACCCAATTACCAGAAGAGCATTTATAGAATTCATCTCCATCGACCTTTACCATTCCCTCTGCTCCTTCCCAACATTTGTCTGTATCCTGTTTTATACACCTCTTAAGAGTATATACCCAACCATCTAAACAGTTACATTTACCTCCTGACCATGTTCCAGTTGATTCTTTACATAAAGTTTCATCAGATTTATATACACAAGTTCTTGTGTTTTTATCATATATTTTTGAGGCATCATTACAAGTACATGATGTTCCATCCCATGTTCCATAAGCTTTCTCACAAAATCCCTTTAAGTCGGCCATTGTTGCAACACAAATAAATTCTGATGTGTATGTTGGCTTCGCAGTTCCACAGTTACAAGTAGTTGAACTCCATACTCCTCCACTACTTATACAAAGAGCGGGTTTGTCAATTGCAGGTATACATTTAGTAGTTACAGAATCATAAACTTTGCTTCCACAATTACATACTCCTGCAGCCCATGTTCCTCCAGAGCCTGTACAATTTGTTTGAGCCGTAGAAGTAGAAACAACTTCACACTTTTGAGTTGTAGAATTATATTTTTTAGTTCCACAATTACAAGTAGTTCCACTCCATGTTCCACCAGAACTTGTACAATTTGTTTGAGCTGTAGAAGGAGAAACTGTCTCACATTTCTGAGTAGATGTATTTAATTTTTTGGGACTACAATTACAAAAGTTATAAGGTACCATTAATAATGGGTCAATATCGGTCTCCCACTTTCCCCCACTATTTACACAATTTGTTTGAGCTGTAGAAGGAGAAACTGTCTCACATTTCTGTGTAGACTCATTTAGTTTTTTAGATCCACAGTTACAACTGCTAGAAGTCCATGTTCCACCAGAATCTTCACAATTAATTTGTGCCTGAGATTTTACAACTCTTTTTGCACAATTTTTTGTTGGATCAAAATTAGTATTATTTACAACAAGCTTACCAATATAGTAACCATTAGAAAGATATGATTGACATTCTTTACAATCACCAGCATAAAGAACTACATCTCCTAGATTATACAGTCCATTGGCACATTTTATGGGGGCCTCGGGGTCAGTAGGAGGAGTAACGGGTTGCCCAAGGTAGTTTACTGCGCAATTTCTAGCTTTTAAGGTACCTTCACACTGAGATTTAGCTGTACCACTTGTACATGACCAATCTCCCTGGAAGTTTCCTGTGCTACTGTTTCCGGGAATAGTTTCTGTATACAATCTACAAGGCCCACACCATTGAACAAAATAACAATTATTATGAACATATGTTACTTCAGCAGAAACACCTTTTATCAATGTATTTAACATTGTATCAATTCTTGAAGGAGATTCGTCCGTATCAATATTATTAGGTACATTTATGATAATTGGTTTAGCTGGAGAATTTATTGCTGCGATATCTGTTTTCTTCCAGATTCCCAAGTTTCCCCCATCAATGGTATATTCTAATAGTAATTCATTTTCGATATTTCTGTATGTTTCAACAAATGAATTACCCTCTTTATCAACGGCCCCTGAAAGATCTACATACCAATTCCCCTTCTCGTTTAACACACTTGAGAATATATTACTCCTCTCATTTGTAATCTCATCATAATAGTTTACATACACAATCCCATCACTTACTGCTAATAACGCTTCTGTGGGAGTATCCTCTTTGTTTTCTGCATTTTTAACAGAACCATAAGCTGGATTTGGAGTTGTAATAGATTTTGGTATAGATAGTGTTTTAACTACATAATTCTCAGCATCATCTTGTGCTTTTCTTAGAAGTATAGAGTCACCAATTAAGAATGAGTATTCTTTCTCAGAATCTAACCCTTTTATCTCTATATGGTGTGTGTAATATTTTCCAGCCTCTGTTACAACAGTTTCTGAATCAATTTGGTTAAAAGTAATTTCAGATTCATCACTCTCTGATATATTTCTTTCTGTATTAGATTTAGCATTTAATTCTGCCTTCTTTACATCGCGAGTATCATAAAACTTATCGGATTTAAGAGGAAGTATTCTAAAGGGGAGTTTGTTTGCTGAACTTACAACTATTGCTGAAGCAGAAATTGGACGTTCTGTGTTCCAGCTTACTGTTACAGAATTAGAAGTAATATTTGTAAATCTAACATTTGATGGCTTTATTCTAAAATACTCATATACTAATAGAGAGAGCAGAATAATAATAGAGAAGAGAGCTACAAATTTAAGAATCTTCTTAAGCTTGTATGCCATTACTATTTTAGTATCCATCAATTTTTATAACATAAAGTTTATATATATAAATATCGTACTAACATGCAAAGAAAAATGCAAATATCAATTTCAATCATATCTGTTAAATATATTTGACATATAGATTCAAATCGTTCAAAATTTAAGACAATGACTGCTTTAATAAAAATCTCAAAAAACCTATTCTTACCTATCTTCTTTCTCTGTTTTCTATTTTTAACAAATAGTATGGCTCAAACATCTGAATTACAACCTAAATTAGACTTAATTTCAAAGAATAACTTCGCTGTTAAAATCTTTGAGGGAAATATTTTCTATGGACAAGAAGGTGATGCCATCAGAGTAGCAGGAAATGCCAATAAAGGAGATATTATCACAGTATTTGTGAATGGAGATGAGTACAGAGCTTCAATGGATAAATATAATAATTGGTTTGTTCTATTTAGTATTACAAATTTTACAGAGAGAGAGTACATAATTGAGGCTCAGACCATGAAAGATGGAGTCAGTGGTGAGAGAGTACAGTTGGCAACTTTGAAAATAGGAGAAGAACCAATAGAGATTGAAGAACAACAAGACAAAGAGGAAAAGGATATTAAGAAAATTGATTTTAAAGATGTTCTCCTTATTATTATATCAGCTACATTAATAGTTTCTCTCTCTTTTATATTATTCCCCAAGTTAAAAATATCAAAAGGGAAAATAAGAACATATGTGAGGAAAATAAAGAAATTAGGTAATAAAAAGAAAAAATAAATATATTCTAAATCTTCCATGAGAGATTTTAATAAAGAAAAATTTAGGACAATAATAGGAATTATAATAATCCCTCTCTTCATTGTTCTGTTTTTTCAATTTTTTCAAAAACATCAGGAAAACAGTAGTGTTGAAGCTTGGTACGATGTAGGATGGTCATATAAAAGACCTGTTACTGTTGCTAACCCTGGTGGCAATCTTTCTAACGAGGATGTTTTAATTACTCTTAATACTGCAACATTAATTAGCAATAGTAAAATGCAGTCTGATTGTGATGATCTTAGAGTCGTAGATAGTGATGACTCAACAGTTTTAAGTTATTGGATTGAGGGAGGATGTAATACTTCATCTACAAAGATTTGGGCAAGAATTCCGACCTTAAATAGTGGTGGTGAAACAATATATCTCTATTACGGTAACGCTTCTGCAACAAATGCTGAGCAATCTTGGTCTGGAAACTTTCTAACTTTTGCAGATGCCTCATGTTCAAATGGTTGGACAAGAGATAGCTCTTTTGATGG
>DCUE01000070.1:0-1168 GCA_002328465.1 Candidatus Dojkabacteria bacterium UBA2222 | reverse complement strand
GAGGAAGTTTACCCTCTTCCATGTCGGGTAATGCTTACGAAGTTGGTGTTGACGATGGATCAAATAATCACTGTGTTTCAAATACTTCTCATTCTCACACTTTATCTGGAACAATTGCCAATGCAGATTCAACACCTTCATATCTTTCAACAATTATGTGTTATAAAAGTAATTTAACAACATTAAATAATTTGGTTCTTTTATCTGATTCTTCAACCCCAAGTGGTTGGACAAGGATTTCCGCATTAGACTCAAAATTTCCTTACGGTTCGAGTAGTTATGGAACAACAGGTGGAAACTCAACTCATCAACATTCTGTTTCAAGCGTTACAATAGGAAATGCCTCAGCCAATTACAGTTGCCCTAACTTTTTCGACTCAGTTACTTACAATTCTTATGTTCCTGACTACCTTCATACCCATAGTGCAAATTCCTCTACAAGCTCTGTCTCAAATTTTCCACCGTACATTAGACTTTTATATGTAAAAGCTCCCTCTTCTTTAACTACTTTGGATCAACAATTAATCTTAATGGCATCCGCAGTTCCCCCACTTGGATGGACTCAATATTCTACTGCTAATGATAGATTTATTATGGGAAATTCAACTGTGAATACGTCAACCTTAGGATCTGCAACTCATGATAGTGTTTTCACTTCCGGTGCTGTAAATACAACATATTCCGTTCAAGCATATTATGAAGATTTTCTGATTGGAGATTCTCACAACCATAATGTTTCTTTGGTTGCCACAAATATCCCACCTTATAAAACTGTAATCAACATAAAGAGGAAAGCATCTGTTTCAACTACTGTTCAAACAGAAGTGGCTCCTCCTTCTACATGGTATAGCGCATCTTGGTTTTTTAGAAAAGCCATTTCTGTTGCAAATAGTACTGGAACCCAACAGACCAATGAAGATGTCTTGATAGAAGTAGATACTCAAACACTTATTACTAATTCAAAGCTACAAAGTAATTGTAATGATATTAGAATGATTGATAGCGATAATTCAACAGTTTTAACATATTGGATAGAGGATGGATGTAACACTTCAAGCACGAAAATATGGGTAAGAATACCCACCTTACCCGCTGATGGAACAACAATATATATGTATTATGGAAATCCCTCAGCTGGGGCTGGAACTCAAACATGGAGTGGAACAAT
>DCUE01000042.1:12542-12854 GCA_002328465.1 Candidatus Dojkabacteria bacterium UBA2222 | reverse complement strand
AGAAGTGCTCTAAGGCAAGATCCTGATGTGATTTTGGTTGGAGAAATGAGAGACTATGAAACGATTGCAGCAGCAATTACTTTAGCAGAAACAGGACATTTAGTATTTGCTACATTACATACAAACAACTCCGCACAGACAGTAGATAGAATGATAGATGTATTCCCAAATAATCAACAACCACAAATTAGATTACAGCTTTCAAACATTTTAGAAGCTATTGTTGCTCAAAGATTGATTCCTTTGGATAAAGGGGGAAGAAGAGCGGTATCAGAAATTATGATTGCAAATCCTGCAATTAGGAATCTAATT
>DCUE01000042.1:174-12487 GCA_002328465.1 Candidatus Dojkabacteria bacterium UBA2222 | reverse complement strand
CTAGTAAGAGAGGGTGTTATTTCAGTTCAGAAAGCTCAGGAGTATGCAGTATTTCCTGAGGAAGTATTAAGATTACTTAAGAGTTAAATATGCCAAAATTTACATTTTCAGCAAGAGATAGTAAAGGAAAAGAAGTCAATGGAAAGTTAGAAGCAAGAGATGCAGAAGCATTGGCGGAGATATTGCAAGACAGAGGCTTGGTTGTTGTAAACATTAAAGAGAAGGTTGCAATAGATTTAGAGGAATTAGGCCAGATAAACATTGGTGGTGTACCAATGAAGGAGAAAGTTGTCTTTATGAGACAGCTTGCTACTATGGTAGGAGCTGGACTACCTTTGACAAGAGGTTTGCAGGTTATGGAGCAACAAATTGCAAATCCCATGTTTAAAAGAGTTATTACTCAAGTTAAGAATTCTGTTGAAGCAGGGAAGAGCTTGGCTGATGCATTTAGGAATGCTGATGATGTTTTCGATGATGTAGCAATAAATCTTATTGAAGCGGGTGAGTCTAGTGGAAACTTGGACAAAATACTGGATAAATTAGCAATTGAATTGGAAGAAAGTAAGAAACTTCAAGCCAAATTAAAATCGGCTCTCACCTACCCTATGATCCTTTTGGTAGTAATTGTTGTGGTTATGCTTCTAATGATGTTTGTTTTGGTTCCTTCTATGAGTGACATCTATGGAGAGTTTGATGCAGAGCTGCCATTCATAACCCAGTTCCTTTTAGATATGAGTGATTTCTTTATAAATTTCTGGTGGGCAGTATTGATTGTGATACTATCATTAGTTATTGGATATAAGATTTGGGTTGATACACCAAAGGGAAAAAGAAGTAGAGATAAACTTTTGGTTAAAACCCCTATCCTTGGAATGATAATAAGTAAAATGCAAATAGCTCAATTCACGAGATTGTTGGGTCTTCTACTTAGTAGTGGTTTATCAATTATTAGAGCATTAGAACTAACGGCCTTGTCACTAAGCAATGAGATGTTTAAAGAAGTAATTCTCGATGCCAAAAATGAAGTTGAAAAAGGAGGATCTTTGGCACTACCGATTGCTAGAAGTGAATACTATCCTTTGATTGTAAGTAGTATGGTAGCAGTTGGGGAAGAAACTGGAGAGTTAGATACAGTATTAGCAAAGATATCAGAGTATTACAAAGATGAGGTTGATGTAGCTACAGAGAATATGTCTTCTATACTAGAGCCCGTTTTCCTTATAATAATGGGTTTAGCGATAGCATTCATTTCTCTTGGTATTTATATGCCAATGTTCCAACTTTCAGAAGTAATGGGTATGGTCATTGACATTGTAAAGGTAATTGTATAACTTATATATATAAATTAAATTAATCATATTTATATGGGAATGAATAGAAAATATTCAGGTTTCACCCTAGTAGAAATGCTTATCGTAATGGGTATCATAATTATCCTTATGGCGGTAGGTATTGCTGCAGGTAGGTTTGCTATCAATAGAGCAAACGATGTTGCACATCAAAATGCTGTTGATCAGCTATTTGTTGCTGCACAGTCATATTTAACAGATACAAGAGAATATCCAGGATTAACTTCTGTAAACTTTGAAGCTGCATTCAAATCGGACTGTACTGAATCTGCAACACAACCATGTTTAAATGATTACCTATCTGAGGGAGAGTTTAAGGGAGGTACTGATGCAACATTTTACTACTGGACGAGTTCAGATCGTGGCTCAGCTTTAGTATGTGTTTCTAAGGGAGGTTTTGAGGATGCTTCAGACCGAGGTTACTACTGTACTGGAAATGGTTTCACTCATGAAGAGCAGCCAGGGGCTTCAATTACTGAGAAAGAGATAGATCCAATAGATGGCGCTGGTGATACAACTCCAGGAGGAACAAGTGGATGGCAAGTACAATTAAGATGGACAAATCAAGTTGCTGCTGGTGCATCACACTGGGGTAACCCTTCTTAATAGTTGATATTAATATGTCTTTGAAAACCCCCTCTTTGAGGGGGTTTCTCTTTCTTGGAAAATATATATAATGGAGGGATGCATATATATTTTACATTCATATCATTCATATTAGGACTCGTACTGGCAAGTTTTCTAAATGCTTTATTATATAGAATAGATAACGGATACAAATATCCAGAGATCTTTATAAAGGGTTCTCACTGTGAGAAATGTGCTAAACAGTTAACGGCATATG
This sequence comes from Candidatus Dojkabacteria bacterium UBA2222, assembly GCA_002328465.1. Taxonomy (GTDB): domain Bacteria; phylum Patescibacteriota; class Dojkabacteria; order SC72; family SC72; genus UBA2259. The sequence goes on along the minus strand of DCUE01000042.1, from coordinate 10,294 downwards.
AATTAATTCCAATAGTATCTTTTTTAATATTTAAAGGTAAGTGCTCAAAATGTGGTTATAAAGTTCCTATATATTACCCACTTTCTGAACTTATTCTGGGTATAAGCTTAGCGAGCATATATTACCACTCTCTTTCGCCACTCTTCTATCTCCTAGTACTCTTTTTTTTCGCTTTTTCATACTTTGATAGAATATATAAAGGGATACCACAGGTCTTGGTAAATGTATTTCTATTAGCTTCAGCTGGATATTTTTTTATCAGAGTAATTTTAATAGACGGAATTCCAGAGAATTCACTTATAGCTGTAATCCTTCTTTCTGGAGTTGTCTTATTGTTAGGAAAGATTTTTAAAAAACCCTTTGGTATTGGAGATATATTAGTACTAATAGGTCTTGGTTTTATATTCCCGCTAAATTATTTCCTCGGTTTTTTGTATGTTTTCCTAATACTTTCATCCCTATCCTCTGTTTTTCTAGTAATGCTAAAGAAGGCTTCTTTTAAATCCTCAATACCCCTACTCCCATTTATGTATTGCTCTTTAGGAATACTTTTTCTCTTCAATGAGAAGATAATAGAGATATTGGAATCGATATTTTTTCTTTGATAGAGAGGTTTTCTACACCATATTGAGTACTGTTTGCTTTTCTGTTAAATTATATATAGATATACTTAGCTAAGTACTGTCCATGAAAAAGAAAAGAAAAATCCTTCCTGGTTATACTCTTTTAGAGATGTTGCTTGTTATGGCAATAGTTGTTGTTCTTGGAGCTTTTGGTGTTGGAGGGTTTATAGGGGTAAGGGAGACAATGGTCGCAAGAGAAAATGTTGAATTAATAAAGCAAGATATACGCTCTGCTAGACTTAAATCCATGCTATTAGAGAAAGGTTCTGATGAAAATTGGCTATATGGTGTTGGTATAGATTTCGGAAATTTAAATGATGGATATACATTCTTTAAATGGTGTTCACCATTTGAAGATTTTGGAAACCCCAAAACTAAGTCTATACTACCAGGTTGGGACCCTGATACAGTAATCGGTACTCCAGATATTAGTTTGGGAACAATACCATATGATCCCTATCCTGATAGACCAAGTATTGATCCTATAATCCCAACAGATCTCGGTAACAACGAAATTACTCCAGTACCAACAGAGAGATATTTTAATATTGAAGAGATATTTAAAAGAGTCAATTTTTTAAGTCCTACACCAATTAGGGCGGTTGGAGAATCCGATAATGCCGAGTATTATGAGAAAAATGGATATATTTCCTTAAGAGCAACAAACACATGTGTAGATGCTGTAGCATCGAGAGTTGCTACAAAAGGAGATGGAGGGGGAGGTATAATAGATGTCGATGACGACCAGATTCAAGTTTTAGGGAATATAAGATATCTTGTTTTTGAGGCTTTAACGGGAAGGGCTTTCCTTTACTATGCCAACGGTGCTCCAGTTAACTATACAGGAATGGCACAATACAACGCTGATGGACTTATTGATGTTTTGGATATTGTACTTACTAGAAAAAGAAGCTCCAAGTTTGATGTTGTATCTGTCTATCCATTATCTGGAACAGTGATTCATCATGTATATACTAGTTCGGAGAAGGTTACTTCCTGTTTGGTTGGCATGGAATGTATAACAGTTGATGGGGATATCTACAAGAGATATGGGATAGCAGATGAGATTAATTCATATCGAGATTAATAATGGAGAAATACACACAAGAGAAAAAATATGAGGGATTAGGTTTCGTAGAAGCTTTAATTGCTCTAACGGTATCAGGTATTGTAAGTGTAGTCCTTATGAATATTTCAATATCTACATTGAGAGAATTACGTCAACTAGATGTTCAAGATGCAATTGCACAGCATGCGGTATCTACATCTGTAATCTTGCAAAAGATAGCAATACAGGATATGACTAGAGATGAAAAGGTCTTTGACGAATTGAATTCTGGTTCTTGTTATGGATTTAATCTTGATGGAAGTATTAAAGAGGGTGCACCAGTATCGGAGAACAGGTCCTCGTATAGTATGTCTTCGTTAGTAGAAGAGGATTCTGAATATTTCAGAATATTTTGTTTAAAAAGTAAAGATGCCAGAAAGGCACTTGTAGAAATAGTTGTAGGATCGAACAAAATGGCCGGGAAAGTAACTACTGATAATGATATTAAGGATTATTCTTATTTAGCAATTATAAATAGATGAGAAAACAAACAAAACAGTATACAGGATTTAGTTTTGTCGAAATGCTCCTAACCATGATGATTCTAGGAGTCATTATGCTTCTTGTGGCAACTACATTAAATACTGTTATAAAAGCATCAAATACTGCAAATAGTAAGAACTTAGCTAGAAGTGAAATTAACTACATTATGGATTTGTACAATAGGTTGTTAACTAATGCAGAATTAAGTGATATCTATCTTTTTGAATCAAGAGCGGTTAGAGAATTTAACTTGGCAGGAGGTATACCTGTTATCTCTAATACTACAAACTTAGGGAATACATATTTAGATGAAACGCTAACAGATGGGAAAATAGGGAATGAAATTCATGTAAAGTTGTATGGATACTCTCTTTGGACATGTCTGGGGTATTTTAAATCACATGATGGTGAGTATGGATACATAGTTAAGGCCACAGCTGCAAACCTCTCAGATCATTCAACATGTTTTAATGAGTCTTCTGTAATTAGCCTACTCCATTCATTCTCAGTTGATGCAAGTGATTTGGATATCAATTACATTAATATTGGGGATGGGAAAAACAGTATGTTTGTTGTTAATGCAGAATTAACACCACTTTATTGGCCAGTTTCAGATTCGTTTCCTGTTACAAGAGCAGTTTCAAGACAAATTGTGGTTTCAACCCAAGCGTTGACATGGTATTAGTTAGTTGGTAACTTAATTTATATATTTTAATATGAAAATGAGAATGAAAAAATACTCTGGTCAAGCAATTGCTATCATTATGGTTGTACTTGTTGTTGCCACGGTGATAGGAGCATCTCTTTATTCTAGAATGATTAGGAATAGAGGTGAAATTGTAGATACAAGAGAGTCTCAAAGAGCACTCGAGCAGGCAGATACAATACTTGATACTTTCATCTCTTCAGATTTGATACTGCTGCAAGTTGCAATAACCGATCTTCTTGGTAGTGAAGACTCATATACGTTTGACAGTATAGGAGGGTTAAGAGAGTTTCTAATGAGTAAAGATATTGATGCAACTATAATTACTGAGTTTGGGAATACCTCTAGTTGGTGTGAGGATAGCACTTCCACTATTGAAATTACTGTAGGATATGCTGATGCAAATTCCCCTATTGAATATGATGTTGGTGAAGTAATGGCAATTAATTTGGGTTCAGTAAACATGGCAACATACCCTACTTGTTCTGCGAATTTGACTTTCACTACAGCAGGCTCAGGTGACCATTTGTTTACGATTAAAAAAGTATATATGAATAAAGCGACTGGTGATGTATCACCATACCAATTAACACATATGCAATTATACTGTCTAACTAGTGATTCAATAGTTGCTAATTGTGGGCAAGGAGTTGTTGCTCCCAGCACCTCTCCTTCTCCAATACTTCAGAAGTTTACCTCTGGAGGGAGTTTATCAATTCCTTTAACTGAAGCGAATCTTTATGAAGTAAGAGTAATTCCACTAAAAGAGAAGTTGGGTGTTGCTATGGTGCCTTCTAATTGTGGAAATGTCTTAAATAACTATACTGTACGAACAAAAGTTGTATGTAAAGGAGATTCAAGAGAGAAAGAGGTTGTAATTCCAAATCAGAATAATATGGGTTACCCTGCAATTTTTGATTACACAATTTATAATGCTAATGGGACTTTAAGCCCAAATTAAATTATTTAGAAATATTAATATGGTTGATTCAAGAAAAATATTGATAGTGGAGGATGAAATTCCTTTACTAGATTCTTATGCGGAGTTAGTTGAAAATGCAGGATATGTTTCCATGAAGGCCTCTGATGGTTATCAAGCACTTGATTTACTGGCAAATAATCTAGATCAGATAGATTTAGTTCTATTAGATTTGATGATGCCTGGGGTTGATGGCTTGGAAGTTTTGAAAACTATCAAAAACAACGAAGAGAAGTACGGTAAGATGCCAATTGTAATTCTTACGAATATGACTAGTGAGTCTGTAGTTAAAGAGGCCTTCAATATGGGTGCAACCTCATACTTAGTTAAAACAGATTTGGATTATGAGGGGTTAGTTAAAGAGTTGGATAAATTCTTTGGGTAAAACTGCTTAAATTAAAAACTGCTAAGAAAGTGAAAGAAATAAAAATTGAAAAGAAATTAATAACAAGAATATTAATAATAATTTCTTCTATAATTTTGTTATTCTTACTTATTTGGTTTGGTTTTTCTTTCTTCTCCATGAGGAGTGATGAGCCCTATGTTGGGATGTTAATTAATCTTGAAGACAACCAATTAGCAGAAAAGGTACAAAGTGGCCTTCCAAGGAAAGAGGGGAAATTCATTCTTTATGACTATATAATTATCCTTGAAGAGTATACAAAAACAGATATGGGATACTCAATTAAGGGGGTTCCATATAATTATGCTTCTTATTATTCAAGTAGAGATGACGCAAGGTTTGAAATTGAGATTGATGATGAAAAAGGCAAATTTGATTTTACAAGTTTAGAATGGAACGAGCCTTTAGTTATTACATTAAAATATAGAGTAGAAAGAGATTTAAGGTATTTCTCAAACTTCTCAGTATGTGTTATGAAAAGAGCTTATGCCAATCTTTTCAATATTGACAATCCTTGTGGAAGAGGAAACTGTATTATCAAAAGGGATTTAACAGAATGGAGTGTTGAATTAGTGGATAAAGATTTTGCAGATAAAAAATCATATTTGGATTCATATGATCAAGACGCCCTGATTAGAGGTTTGTTCAATTTTTTTATGACAGATGATTTCGGATATTTTGATAATGAATCATTCAAAGTAAGGTTAACACAGAGCTCGTTGCCAGATAATACGCACATGATAAATACAAATATGGTTAAGGGAAATAAGGTAGAGGTATCAGATGCTTCAACAGTTTCTTGGTTCTTGGGAATCGGTTCGCTTCTTTCGACTAAGAAATATGAAGAATACGAGGAAATAAATTTTAATTCATATCTGAGTAAAATAGCATCATACTACAATGAAGAGAACTCTCAGGTCTACTTGGATTGTCAAATGGCTTATGAAACAGTAAAAAATTTGAAGGAGTGTAATTCTAATGAATGCAAAGAGATTAAAACAGCATCTTACGTTGGCTGTAAGGATAGCCTTGATTACATGATGGCCAGATATCAGGAGCTCAAGGACGATTATTATGGATATGATATAAAGGGTAGTGGGAATGGGTTTATGCTTTATTTGGCATCAGAAATAGTAAATTACAATAATATTATAGAGGATTTAGGATTATCAGATTCTAAGTACAGCAAATCGGAGGTATATTCTTATTATCAGCAAGCCATTAACATGAATGAAGAATTTCCTTCTGTGATTGGGTCTTGTCATGTGCTAAAGGCTACTGAAGATTTAAAATATGAGTATGGAGACAATTCTTTATCAAGTAATATATCTAAACTATATTCTACATTACCGGATTTCTCGACATTCTGTGATGATATTGTAAAGGATGAATATTGTTCTTTGAGTGTTGCTAAGAAATTGGTATGTGCAGATGCCACATTGGTATCCTATCCNNAGTCCAAAGGTTGCAGGTTATGAATCTTTTAGAGCTGACATAACAAACAGAGATGGAACAGATAATATGTTGTACTTGGATGAATATGGATATTTAGTATACAGAAAGGAGGCAAGGGGTGAGGATGGTGTAAGAGTCTCGACTTTTGCAGATTTGCTTGATTCGTATTATTTTATTTATCTTCTTGATAAAATAAATGAAAAATAAAAATATAACAAAGGGTCTATTGGTAGTAATATCATCATTGTTTTTTGCATTTTTCATTTTTGTTCGTGGCGATGTTTTCGCTCTATGGGAAAACTGTTGTTATGATGGAAGTGGTGCACATAACGGTAGATGGAATGCTGAGGGGACTTGTTGTAGAACAGGAACTCCTTCAGTATGTTGTACCACAGAAGGGAATTGTACTTTAATCCCCTGCCCTACTTGTAATGTCTGTGGTAATAATACTGTAAATACTGGTGAAGATTGTGATCCTCCAGGCTCTACTTGTTCAAATGGTCAAACTTGTTCTTCAACTTGCCAATGTCCAGATGTCCCATGTAACAGATGTACTCTCCCGAACTGTCCGAATCCCCCACTCTCAAATACAGCCTCTGATTACAAACTAAGTAATTTTGTTAGTTGCTCTGACTCTGGAAATTGTTCTTCTCCGACAACCCATTATAGAGATTGCTATGAAGTACCAAGTGCGAAGCCTACGATATCCTTAGTGATTAATCCTGAAACTGTTCCAACCACAAAAGGATTCGTTTCAGATACTTATTCAGGTGCTGGTATATATGTTAGTCCAACACAGGATGACAGTGTAAATGATCCAATAAATATGGTTGCAACATATAGAGATAGTACCTCTGCAGAAATCGAAACGCTTTATATCTGGTTCAAGAAAGAAAATACTGCACCTATTACACCTCAATATATAGATTTAAACAATAGTAGTACTACTCAACAAAGGAAAACACATTCAAATTCTCAATTTGGCTTCCTTATGCACAAGGAAGGTGGCGCTTGGGTTCCATATATTCCAGGAATAGCGGGTGCAGGTAATACATCTGGAGATAGGTGGTTACCAACATCATATTCAAATAGTGAGTTTTACATATTTGGTCCTGGATCTACTGGTCAGAATCAATTGGTAAAAGTTAAGATTAATAGTATTACTTCGAGTGGTAATTCAGTAATTTTGAACTTTAGCCTAACATTTAACAATCTAACTTCTAAGGTCGAGGATGGCCGGTACTATATATTTATGATGGGGAATGATATCTTCGGATTCACCCCATATAATAACTACGAACCGTATACTGATGGTAAAACATATTCTGCTGTTGCAGCAGTGATTCATAACCTATGGGGTCCAGAACAGATTCGATATTATGATCAGTGGTTGAATTCTTCAAAAGTCTGGAATGTTGATTTAACAAAGCCAGTAGTAAGTTCAGTACAGGCTGAAGTAGTAGGTAAGACAACTGTTAGATACACTTGGAATATAGCGGAGAACATAGCACTTAATAATGTTGTTGCTAACCTTTACTTTATGACAGGATTTAAAAACCTAAAAGAGGTTAGAGTTTTAGGGTTTACAGGTGGAGGTACCATTACCCCTACTCTTGCATTCTACTACTTACCACCAGAAACAGGTACTGGCATTATTGGACATCTCGTTTCTGGATATCTTGTAAAAATTACTGGAGATAATAGGACGGGATCATTGACAGTTGATATGGGTGATAATGGGCAGGGAGTTTTGGATTTCCATGTAACTGCTTTTGATAGAGGTGGTAATGTTGGGCACAATCAAGAACTATTTGACTTAAGGGATTGGATGATTACACAAGGAGGATTACTCTACTCTCAGGGTATTGATGTTTCAATTAAAGAATTTGCTTCAGAGCCAGGCACTTGGAGTGCAAAGGAGTTGCTTAAGAGAGTTAACTATCAATACTCTGATATCTCTACAGAATTGGTTGGAATTAAGACAATTGGTAATCCTTCTGCNNGGATTACCCAAGTTACTATACAGTTCTAAAGGGTTTGTTTGAGAAAAGAAGTGAAAGTTTACCAATACAGCAATTAGGTAATATATCGACTTTAAATTCTCTTCCTCCTTCACCAAGCTCAAATACAATATTTGTTGGAAATACTGTTGGTAATCTAACAGTTTCTTCAAACTTTGTTTGTAGTGCTCAGGGTGTATTCTTTGTCTCACAAGATTTAAATATTGAGGGAAGAATTAGAAACAGTGTTAAAGATAAAGATGCTTGTATATTTATAGTTGGAAGAAATGTAAATATCGGACAGGGTATACATGTCTCCTCTGATGCGGTTATGCAGTATGATGAAGTAAATGCATATATTCTTGGAGATGGTACAGTTACAATCAATAAGGAATCTGGTTTTCTAACATATGATGGTTTATATATTAATGGAGGAATCCACTCTCTAACAGGTGTAATAATGGAAAGAACATTAAAATTACAAGATAGATTGTATTATCCATCATTTGTTGTAGATCATCACTCTAAGTATGGTAAATTAGCAAGAAGACTATTTGGAAGTCAGGTTAATTTCCAGAAAATAGAGTTAGGATTGAAACCATACTAAGAGTTTATATTAATAGTGCCCTGAATCTACAATGGAAATGACTTTAAATATGGAGTTTCAAATGGATTATTCTTTGCCAGTAGTTTTACATTCTCCAAAATAAGGATAGATTTTAAATCTTAGTAAATTGGAGATATTAGAGAGCTAAACAAATAATTATAGAGGAAAATAAATATGAAGATTGTAGTCAATAAAGTGCTTGTGAAGATAACCTTGATAGTAATATTATTTTGTATTGTTATTACTGCAGGAGTTTTTCTTGTATTTCAGAAAACAATAAATGAAAGAATCAGTATAGATGAAAAATATCAGAGTATGGAAGAACATTGTGTGAAAACTACAGAATTTGGCAAAGCGACATTTGATTGTATTGCCATTATTAACTGGTATGAAGCAAATATCGACGGCCAGAATTGTTTCCATATGTCATTAATAGAAGATGCTTCATTGTATGAGTACACTTTATGTGAGGATTCAGATGCTATTAAGTGGGATTCCAAAACAATGATTTCTGAGAAGAAAGTTCCAATATATATAAAGAGTGTATTTTCACCTCAATATGTTGTATTTGGGAGTTACAAGAGGGATAGTGTAGAATTTTCGCTAATCAGTGATTCTGAGATAGGTCCCTTACTTCATACTTTAGCCGAGCATGGTATTCAGATTGAAAATATAAGGATTCAGGAGTATGAGAATTTACTCGCAAAAGTATTCTATCCAACAAATGGGGTAAAAATAGAAAATGAAGAGAAAATTGGGGGAGTAATATTATTCTCTTTTAATATCTTAGAAGTATGGTCAGAGAAAGGGAATGTTTACATAAGGTTAGAGATGATAAAAGATGAAAAAAGTTATGAAACTATTATATCTGCAAATAGTTTTTTATTAGCTGATAATAGCTATTCTTTTGAAGAAGTAAATGCAGAGAATTTTCAAAAGTTTGATTTATTAGGAGAAAAACAGTTAGTATTCTACTATCTGAAATCAGATACAGAGCTTACTAATGAAGAAGTAGAAAATTTTTGTATAGGTGAGAAAAGTTTAAAAGAAATAAAAAACCTTTGTAATAAAGTAAAAACTACGAATGTTCAAGAGCTCATTGTTGAGGACATTAGCAAGTACATGGAAGAACAATTAACAAATGCAGAAAAGGGTATTGTCGATTTTTCTAAGCTTATTTTAGCTTTAATAATACCAAGATAATGAAAGAGGAGTACATAATTAAAAAGGTTGTTCTTTTTACTCTTTCTCTTGTTCTTCTTTCCCTTCCTTTTTTAATTAAACCAGAGAGTAAAGTGAATGCCATTCCCTGCGCTTCTGGTTACTACTGTACAACCTCAAGGCAATGGGTTAATAGTTATATATCAATTAGGGGTTCGGGTTGTTGGTACACAAGCTGGTACACATGCAATGGAGATATAAATAATTGTGTTGCAGACTATGTTGATACTTTTTCAGATCGATGGTGTATAAATAAAACTCATGATGATTATGGCTGTTGTATTAGAATTCCAGCTCCAACATGTACAAATTGTACTCCGAACTCTGCTCCTGCATGTCCTACCGGAACGATTACAACAAACACTGGAGATTTACACACAACGACCTCTTCTTGTTGTGATAGAGGAACGGGATGTGATCCAAGATATAATTGTAATACAAGAAATTGTTACTGTGAACTTTGTACTTTACCCAGTTGCTCTCCAACATATGCAACTACAAATCAAGGAGCAGGTTCTACGGTTTTCTCATGTAG
>DCUE01000042.1:0-166 GCA_002328465.1 Candidatus Dojkabacteria bacterium UBA2222 | reverse complement strand
CCTGCCCCACTCTCAAACACTGAAACAGTAATAAGTCCAAACATGATACTATCAGGATTTAGAACTTGTACAAACAACTGTAGTGTTACAAGAACAGGGGATTGTTATGAAGTTCCTACTGCTCCTACAGACGAAAATCTTGTAATCGTGCCTGATGCTGCAAATA
>DCUE01000040.1 GCA_002328465.1 Candidatus Dojkabacteria bacterium UBA2222 | reverse complement strand
TAGATGTTGGATTAGCATTATATGCGTCATTTATAATGATTGTATCTTTATTAATTGTTGATAACTCAAATCTCCCACCAAATCCATTAAATTCTTCAAGAGCTTCAATACATTCTTCAATAGTTAGACCCATCTGATGGGCAAGTGCAATAGAGGAAATCCCATTGTATGCATAACCTTTACCAAATATCTTAAGCTTTACCCTATATTCTTGATTATTAAATAAAAAGGTGAAGTATGTACCACTTTCATCTATTGAAATATCCTTAATAAAATAATTGGCTTCTTTTGTTTTTCCAAATGTAATTAGATTATCATTTGGATTCGTTATTTTTGAAAGTCTTGGATCATCAATATTTATTAATACCGGTTTCTTATTTGAAATTAGATACTCTGCTAACTGTTTTTTTTCTAAATACACATTATCAATCCCTCCCAAGGACAAAGCATGAACATACCCGACATTTAATAGTATTCCAATATCGGGTAAGAGAGAGTCGCATTGTGATTTAATTTCACCTTTTGTATCCATGCCAAATTCTAAAACTATGAAATCATGGTTATCATATTTTGCTAATACTTGAGCATTTCCCCATAATGTATTAAAGTTCCTATCAGATCTTAATACTCTCCCCCTTTCGGAAAGAATCTCCGCAATCATTTCTCTAGTTGTAGTTTTACCTGTACTCCCTGTAATAGCAATAACTGGAACATCAATTTTTCCTCTCATTAATCTGAGTATTTTCCCTAATCCTTGTTGTATATCTTCAACTACTATTATTGGTTTTTTAAACTCCTTAGAAGGAGTATCCATGTCCTTTTGATATAATGAGACCACAGAGCCATTCTCAAATGCATCCTTTATAAAATCATGACCATTGAATTTCTCTCCAATGATTGGAATAAAAAGCGAATTCTTTACTTCTACCCTTGAATCATGGTTAAAGTCTTCAAAGTAGAGATTCTCATCATAGTTTAAAATCTCAAACTCTGGATATCTTTCTCTTACTTCTTTTAAGTAGATTCTCATATATAATAGTTCACCATATTAAGAGAGTATTTGCAAATCAATATTGGAAAAGAATCTCTAATCTAAGCAATTACGCAATATCCTTAATAGGGGGCTATTAGGTATAGTCCGTTGTTTTCCTTTACTGTTTTTTCCCTTCTATTAATAGCAATCCAACATAATACGTAACCTGTAGTGATACACTCTTGACCGAAATAGCAAAGAGGTGTACATTAATGGCAAGAAGTGGTAAAAAGTGGTGAAAGATGATATATTTGTTTTATGATAATTGGAGAGTACAGAAGCAAAGTAGGGGAAAAGAAAAGAGTATCACTTCCTAAGAAATTTAGAGATGAATTAGGCGAGGAAATTATTTTAACAAGAGGATATGAAGATACGTTGATTCTTGTTAACAAGGGAATGTGGAAAACAATTGCTAAGGATGTAGTTGATGGCTCTTTTATAAATAAAAATATTCGTGATACAAGCAGATTCCTTATTGGAGGTGCAACAGAAATCTCAATTGATAAACAGGGAAGATTTTTAATTCCTGACTCATTATTTGAACATGCAGGACTAAGTAAAGAAATTGTCTTTATCGGTTTAATCAATTGGATAGAGGTATGGGATAAAGAGAGGTGGGATAAAAGGGTAGAGTACCTTAAAACTCATGGAGATGAAATCGCAAATGAGATTAATAAGATGAGTGAAAGTAAATAGATGGATAAAATACATGTTCCAGTCTTACTTAAAGAAACATTAGAATATCTCAATATCAATCCCAACGGCTTCTATATTGATTGCACACTTGGTGATGGGGGTCATAGCTTTGAGATATTTAAGAAACTCAGTAAAGAGGGTTTACTTCTAAGTATAGATCAAGATCAACACGCTATTGATTTTGTTAAAGAGTATTACAAAGATTCTATTAAAGAAAATTGGGAGATAAAGAAGTCAAATTTCTCCAAAATAGATACTCTAATCAAACAACATAGCAGAGAAATTGATGGGGTACTAATGGATTTAGGTCTTTCATCTAGACAGCTAGAAGATTCATACAATAGAGGATTTAGCTATCTTGAAGAGAACGAACCCCTAGATATGAGAATGGATGAAGAGCTAGGAGTTAAGGCGAAAGATATCTTGGTTGTTCTAAGTGAAAAGGAATTAACAATGCTTTTTCTTAAATACGGAGAAGAGAAATATGCAGGTAAAATAGCTAGAGCTATTAAACAAAATATTACGAGTATATATACGGTTGGAGATCTTACAAGACTTGTCTATAGAGTTGTGCCGGCAGCTCATCAAAGTTCTAAGAACCCTTCACGCAGGGTCTTTCAGGCCCTGCGTATTGTGGTAAATGATGAGTTGAATTCCTTGAAAGAGGGATTAGACAAATCTTTTAAGCTCTTAAAACCAAAAGGAAGGATATGCGTAATATCCTTTCATTCATTAGAAGATAGGATAGTTAAAGATTACTTTAACAATTTAGTTGAAAGCGGAGAGGGTTTACTTCTTACTAAAGAAATAATAGCCCCAACCGACCAAGAGGTGAGAGATAATCCTAGATCCGCTTCAGCTAAATTAAGAGTGATAGAGAAAATATAAAGATTTTACTGCCCAATGAAGATTATTGAGAAAAATAAAAGGTCAATATTTACACAAGTGTTACTGTTTTCTTTTGTCATCTTCACAATTTCCCAATTAGTAGTTAACTCTGTATTGACTCCATTGGGAACAAGGTTAGAGTCATTAAATACCGAAAAAGAACATTTATTAGAAGAGAATAGGGTAATATCGGAAGAGATAGCAAAGAGCAGCTCTCTTAAGGTAATAGAGAATCTATCTGAGAAGAAATTAAATCTGTCTCAGGCTAAATTACAAACATATGTATATATAGAGGATTCTAGCTTAGTAGCTAATAACTAATGAGCAGGTTAAATCATCTCCACTCATCAAAACATAAGGGGAAAAAATCTTCAGTTGGAGCAAAAATTCAAAGAAATAACTATAATCTTGTTATTGCACTTTTAACTATCTTCGGCTTTATCATTTTAATCCAGGCATTTCGTTGGCAAGTATTAGAATCTGAGAAATTTACTACAATGGCCAAACAGCAATATACTGATAAAGGAAAGCAAACTGCAGAGAGGGGAATGATTTTAGCAAACGATGGAACAATATTGGCTGTTGATCAACCTATATGGAATGTGTATGCGTCTTTAAGTACAGATGAAAGGGAGAGAGAGCTATTTTTTAGTAAGAAAGATCTCTTCATATCAACAATATCTTCAATTCTCGCAGTTGAGAACAGTACAATTGCAGACAAAATTACTGACGATTTTGTCTATGTTAATCTTGTAAAAGGAATTAACACAGAAAAAAAGATTGCCTTAGCATCGGCAAATATCTTCGGAGATGAAGATACAAATAGGGCTGGTTTTGGACTATATTTCGAAAGAGCATTGAAAAGAGTATATCCTAACGGAGAGCTTGCTTCTCATGTTCTCGGCTTCATTGGAAAAGATAGTGAGGGGAATGATTTAGGGCAGTACGGAATAGAAGGGTTCTATTTTGGTGATATAAGGGGGAAAGAGGGATATACTTACGAAGAAAAAGATTCTTTAGGAAATACAATATTAACAGCAGAGTACGAACCTGTATTGCCCAGATCTGGGAAAGATTTTACATTAACAATTAAGCCGTCACTTCAAAATAAGGTTGAAAAAATATTAAAAGAGAATGTTGAGAGAACAGGTTCTAAGAGCGGAAGTGTAATAATAATGGATCCAAGAACTGGGGAGATTCTCTCCATGGCAAACTACCCTTCTTACAATCCAAATGAATATTGGAGAATATCAGATCCTTGGGTATTTAAAAACTTAGCTGTAGCTGATGTTTATGAATATGGTTCTGTACAGAAACCTATCACAGTAGCGATAGCTCTAGAGTCTGGTTCAGTTCCAGCTGATTATAAATGTAATGACCCTACTGGATATCTAGATTTATACGAAGTAACTAAGTATCAAGATTTAAAAGGAAGAAAGATTTATCAATGGGATAGAAGACCTGATGGACTTCAAACATTGGCAGATATGTTAAAAAATTCTAGTAACCCATGTATTGCAAGAACTGCTTTAGAGGTAGACACTGATTATTTTTACAAAAAATTAAAAGAGTTCGGATTAGGCACTTTTATTGGAATTGGATTACAAGAGGAAAGTAATAGCTATCTTAGAGCATATGAACTATGGACAAGACTGGATATTATTACTGCCTCATATGGACAGGGTATTTCAGCAACACCTCTCCAGGTAATTTCTGCTATCAGTGCAATTGCAAATCACGGAGTAAGGATGAGACCTTACATTATCTCCTCTATATCGGATGATAAAGAGATAATAAATTTCAAACCACAGATACTGTCAGAACCGATATCTGCAGAAACCGCAGATTCTGTTGCAGAGATGATGACTCATGTTATTGAAGATGGAGGTATAAATATTAAATATATTAGACAGTTACAAGACTATTATATTGCAGGTAAAACTGGAACTGCTCAAGTAGCAAAAAAAGATGGGGGGGGATATGAAGAAGATAAAACTATAACAACCTTTATTGGTTTTGCTCCAGCAGATAATGCAAAGATGGTAATGCTTACAAGATTAGAAGAACCCAAGAATGATCAATATGCAGCAGGAACTGTTGTTCCCCTTTGGACGGAGATTTTCTTAAATATTGTTAATGACCTGGAAATCTCTAAGAGAAATTGAGATAATTTCATATAATTTAGCCTACACTACAATGATTGATATATTAAAAGAAAGCCTAAAGTATCTCTTTATCTCTACCATTATATCAACGCTTTTTGCACCCATTATGATTGGACTTCTTTATAAGTTTAATCAGGTTAGTGGTATTAAGAAAACAAAATTGGGATCAAGAGATGGTACGAACTCAATCTTTATGAGAATAATGAAAAGTACCCAAACTAATGGAACTCCAAATATGGGAGGAATTCTCATATGGATTATCGTACCTTTAGTTACATATTTCTTTACTCCAATGTTCCCTGCACTAAGACCTCTTTTAATAGGTTTCCTTCTTTTTGGATTTTGGGGTCTTATTGATGTAGCTGTATTTACTAATGGGTTTAAAAACAATCAGAGAATTAAAGCCTTACAAGAAACATTTGAATGGAGATTAGGGAAACTTGTAATTACAATCCTATTAAATATTGGGATTATGTATCTACTATATAGCACTGGTTCATTCAATACTTTAACAATAGGTAGTTTCATTTCTCTCTCAGTTACGCCAGCTATATTGATTCTAGCTGCAATAATAAGTCAGTTTGCAATATACTCAGGAGAGCTAACAGATGGATTAGATGGATTAATGGTTGGTATCTTTACTATAATTGTAGCCTCTATGGCAGTTCTCCTAATCGTACAACAGCAATATGCTTTCTTACCATTTCTAGCAATCACACTTGGTGTATTAATAGTAGATCTTTACTTTAACATACCCCCTGCAAGATTTTGGAATGGTGGACCAGGAGCTATGCCTTTGGCTTTCTCTCTCTTCTTTATTGGATTGGTAACTAATAATTTGCTTCCATATTTCCTTATGTCTGCAGTTACTTGGGTTATAATGGGGTCAAGTGCAATCCAAATTCTAAGCATGAAATTTTTCAAAAAGAGAATCTTTAAAATAGCTCCAATACATCATCACTTTCAAGCAGTAGGATGGCCACAATATAAGATAACAATGAGGTTCTGGTTATTCACTCTATTCGCATGTATCTTAGGGATATATGTTGGACTAATATAATAAATTACTCCTTCTCACAACTATTTTGTCCATTTTTACACTGACAAAGTAGGCTACCATTTTTCGAGTTATATACATCTCCATTATTCCTAATATATCCTTCATATATACAATTATTTGCAGGATATACAACGCCTAACTCGTCTTGGTATTGAATCTTAAACGAATTATCTATTTCTGAAGTAAAGTTTTCTATTGAAAATGTGTTTTCAGAAATACAAGGTATACTGAATGAACTATTTGTTAGATTACTTACGATTGAGAGTGTAAGTATTTCTTTATGCAATTTGTAAAACCCAATTTGAGGGGAAACAATATTATCTTCATTACACATACTCTTTATCTCAACAATCATCTTAAGGACATTATCGCCATGGGAGATATCTACAAACTGTACATCTTGGAATGAAGAGTTGTTAATGTTGATAGCATTAAGAAAATCAAAAGAGTACGACAAATTTATAGATGTAAATTCACTTGCATTTATACCCTGAGATGTACTCTCATCACAAATCTTCTCTCCATTACTATTACATATGCAATTTGTTCCTAAATCATCTCCATATGCACATTTCTTAACACCCAAGCTATCTTGAATATATATGACAAAAATTCCCAATGAGGAAAAAAATAAGAACATTGTAATAATTACCAACCAATTGGCGTACCACCGACCTTTCATAACGTCAATATTGTATCACATTGTAAAAAAAAAGATATAACCCCCAATTGTGTGTTAAAATATCTCATGCATGATTCACATATACACATATCAATGAGTCCTTTAAAAGAAAATATCGAAACCGATATTCAAGAATTTATAGATTCCAATGGTAAAAAAATATTAGTACAAACAACAGACTTAACTGATTATCAAGATACTCTCGAGATGTATTTCTCATTACAAAACAAGTTCCCAAATATCACAGACTTCGCACTTGGTATTCATCCTTCAAGATTTGAAGATGGGTTAGCAAAAAACAGCTTAGATGGTTTAGACCTTTTCAAATATGCTCAAAAACAATTTGATATATTTGAGGAGATATTTATTAAAAATATTCAATACATTACTGCAATAGGGGAGTGTGGTTTAGATTATTACGGAATGTATGAATACAATCAATTTACAGAAAAACAGAGAGAGGAATTAAAAGAAGTTCAGAGAAGAATATTTACTAAATTATGTATATTGGCAATCAAGCATGATTTACCTATGAGTATCCATGCCAGAGGAGTAAATGGAGACAGTAGTTGTGTCAAAGATACTCTCTCAATTATTGCCAAAGAAGGTAAAGGGACTTTAAGAGGTTCTTTTCATAGTTACACAGGAGACAAGAAGATGTTACAGAAGATATTAGATCTCGGAATGTATGTTGGTTTCAATGCAATAATCACATATCCAAGTGGTGAAAATGTAAGAGATATTCTCAAAGCTACTCCCCTAGATAGAGTCTTGTTTGAAACAGATGGTCCATTTCTCCCAACCCAAAGTGTAAGAAAAAAGAAAAATTCAGAGAAGAAATATGGAAGACCTTTATTAATTAAAGAAATTATTGAGAAAGCTTCAGAATTAATACATGAGCCCTATGAGAAAGTTGAAGAGGTCTCTGATATTAATTACCTTACTATTTTTTCAAAGAGGGATATGTAAGAACAACAAACTCCCCATGAGGATGACTCTCGAAATCCTTTCCCTTAAGTAAAGATATTAGTTCAATGGCTTGGCCACTAAATACCTCTTCTCTAAATTTCGTTAAATCCTTTGTGAGTACAGTAGTATTTTCTTGACTACATTGATGGATTAATTCTAATAGAGAAACGACTCTATTAGGAGATTCATATATTATAATTGTATTTCCCTGATTAATATATTTATTAAGTATCTCCTTTCGTTTTGAAAGAGATTTTGGAAGAAATCCAAGAAATGTAAACTTGTCTGTAGGAAGACCACTTATAGAAAGAGCAGATATTAGAGCAGAAGGGCCCGGTATACTTTCTATACAATATTCTTCCTCTCTTAATTCTCTAACTAATTTAAAACCAGGGTCACTAATTAATGGGGTTCCACTATCTGATACTAAAGCTAAATTTAATCCCATATCAAGTTTCTCTTTAATCTTTCCAATCATTTTGTCATGATTCTGATCCCTATATGATATCAATTTTGTATTAATGTCATACTTTCTAAACAGCTTAATACTCTCCCTCGTATCCTCAGCTAGTACAAATGCAACAGATTTAAGAATCTCAACAGCCCTATACGTTATATCTCCTAAATTACCAATAGGGGTTGCAACAATATATAGATTTCCTTTCTCCATAAATATTTATTTAAACATTAATTACTCTTTTAAGAACATTCTCTCTATTCTCCTCAATGATATCTTTACTAGGTACTGCCTCACTAACATTAAAATCTCCTATCAATACTCTCCTTAATTTTGTTGTAGTTGCATATGTATTTAACTTTAATCCTAAATCATTAATTAATGTTCTAATATATGTTCCACTAGAACACCTTACCTTACACTTAAACCTAGGGTATGAATATTCATATATCTCAAATTGATGAATTGTAACCTTAACAGATTCAAGATTAATCTCTCTTCCCTCTCTTGCTAAATCGTAGGCTTTTTCTCCCTTAATCTTTTTTGCAGAATAATTTGGTGGGAGCTGAGATATCTCTCCAAGGAAATTCTTCTCAATAGCTTCTTTAATTTCCTCAATAGATGGGACTATACCATTACTATCTCTACTTACCACTTCTCCTGCCATATCTTGAGTATCAGTTGAGAATCCAAACTCTCCATCAACCTCATAGACTTTTTCATACGAGTGCATCCTATTAAATAGCTTAGTTCCTTTACCAAGGAGAATTAATAGAATACCTGTTGCTAATGGGTCTAATGTACCCGCATGACCAATTTTCTGTCCCTTATCTACAATTTTTTTTACTTTTCTAATTACATCGTACGATGTAATACCCAACTCCTTGTCTACAATTAAAATTCCGTCTATCATATATGTATATACTAATTAACATATTAATTATCTCATATGCCAAACGGTTTAGCACTTGCAATTAACCTTTTGATACTGCTAATCATTTTGGCATACGTAGTATCTATCATTCTTAACTTTTTTACCCCCTTTTATACAACACCTAGAAAAGCTCTGAAAGGAGTTGTAAAAAACTTTAATCTAAAAAAGGATCAAAAATTTGCTGACTTAGGATGTGGTGATGGAAGAGTAGTGTTTGCTACAAATAGAATGTACAAATGCTCAAGCGTAGGATATGAAATTAGTCCTGTTCTTTTAATGTTTATTAAACTTAGTAAACTAATTTCCGCTCCTTTCAATCGTAATGTTAAATTCATCGAAGAAGATTTCTTTAAAGTAAATCTAAAAGAGTATGATGTAATTTACTGTTGTTTACCCAGTGATATATTGGAGGTTCTTGATAAAAAATTTAAGAAAGAGTTAAAGAAAGGTAGTAAAGTATTCTCCTTTAGAAATGAACTACCCAAGAAAGAGGGTAAAGCAATACGAATAGAGGGAGAAAAGGTATACGAGTATACCTATTAGTAAGATGTATGTATAATGGTATACATGGGAGTATACGAACCGTTAGCTTCAAAATATAGACCATCCGTTTTAGATGAATTTGTAGGCCAAAAACACTTGGTTGGTGAGAATGGTCCAATACGTAAATTCCTTCAATTAGGAAAAGTTCCTTCTATGATTTTTTGGGGACCACCTGGAACAGGTAAAACCACTTTAGCCTACATTATCTCCTTAAATCTGTATTACGATTTCTACAAAATGCAGGCCGTAAATAGTGGAAAAGATGATTTAAGAAAAATCATTAAAGTTGCAATGAGTAATCAGCAGTACAACAAGAAGACAATCCTTTTTTTAGATGAGATTCACAGATGGAACAAGGCACAACAAGATACTTTACTACCATATGTAGAGAAGGGAATAATCACACTAATTGGAGCAACAACTGAAAATCCCTCTTTTACTATTAATAGTGCATTACTTTCTAGAACTAAGGTTTTTGTATTTAATCAACATACTCCAGAAGATATATATGAATTTCTTAAAAAAATAGTAAGTAAAGAGTACAAAGAAATTAAAGTATCAAAGAAAGTACTTGAGTTAATTGCTGATTTAGCAAATGGAGATATTAGATCTGCATTAAACATATTAGAAATGAGTACGACTTTAGCCGAATCAACAAGAAAAGAGGGAGAGAAACTTAAATTAGATGACAAAGTAATTAAAGAGGTAGTTCAGAAACCTCTTTACTATGATAAGAATGGGGAGGAGCACTTCAATATCATTTCCGCAATTCATAAATCAATGAGATCCTCCAATCCTGATGCTGCTGTATATTGGGTAGGAAGAATGCTTAGTGCTGGAGAAGACCCACTGTATGTTGCAAGAAGATTACTTAGGTTTGCGAGTGAAGATATAGGGAATGCAGATCCTCAAGCCGTAATTCTCGCAAATGCTGTATATGAGTCTTGTCAAAAATTAGGCATGCCAGAGTGTGAAATATTTCTAATTCAATTAGCTATATATCTTTCTAAAGCTCCTAAGGATAATAGTGCATATATGGCAGAGTTAAGTGTAAAAGAAGATATTGAGAAGTATGGTAACTTACCAGTTCCATTAAATATACGTAACCCCGAAACAAAACTAATGAAAGATATTGGATATGGAAAAGGATACGAATATGACCATGACTTACCGAATAAGAAATCTGAACAACAATGTTTACCGGATAAGCTTGTAAAAAGAAAATATATTAAATAGCTTTGTAAAAATCAGAGGTTGAATATATAATACTAAGAACATGGAAGTACAAAAAGACGAAAAAATAATTGAAAGAATACTTAAGAAAGGTATCGAACAGATACTTCCTTCAGAAGATGCACTAAAGAAACTCTTACTCTCCGGAAAGCGAATAAATGTATATCAGGGATTTGACCCAACGGCACCCACATTACATATTGGTCATACAGTGGGAATGAGAAAATTAGAAGATTTTAGGAAATTAGGGCACCAAGTATTTTTCGTAATCGGTGATTTTACAGCTAGAATAGGGGATCCTACTGATAAAGCATCTGCAAGAGTAAAGCTTACAAAAGAGCAGGTTGAAGAGAATATGAAGACATATGTTCAACAAGCTTCAGGAATATTAGATATTTTCAACAAAGAGAATCCCGTTAAAATTGTATATAACAGTCAATGGTTAGAACCTCTTAATTTTGGTGACATTATTGAAATTGCTTCTGTATTTACAGTCCAACAAATGATTAAAAGAAGTATGTTCCAGAAAAGACTTGAGGAAGATAAGCCAATATACTTACACGAATTTATGTACCCATTAATGCAAGGATATGATTGTGTAATGATGGATATTGATGTAGAAGTTGGAGGAAACGATCAACTTTTCAACATGATGGCTGGTAGAGATTTAATAATGCACAGACTGGGTAAAGAGAAAATTGTTTTAGCAGGAAAACTTCTTACAACAAATGAGGGAGATAAGATGGGTAAATCAGAAGGGAATATGATTAAACTTACAGATTCTGCAAACGATATTTTTGGTAAGGTTATGACCTTTTCAGACAATCAAATCGTGGTTGGGTTTGAGATATTAACTAAGTATGACTTAGAGGATGTTAAAAAAATCTCTCAGAGACTTGAGCAAGGTGAGAACCCCATGGTTCTTAAAAAACTTCTGGCATACGAAATCACAAAAGAAATAAAAGGAGAGGAAGATGCTAAGAAAGCACAAATATATTTTGAAGAGATATTTCAGAACAAAAATTTAGATACAGATATCCCACAAAAAGAAATATCCAAAGAGAATATCAATATCTTAGACTTAATATGTGAGTGCAAAATTACAGATAGTAAGAGTAAGGCAAGAAAATTGATTGAACAGGGTGCAGTATATTTAAACAATATTAAAATTGAGAATTGGAATGAGAATATATCGTTAGTTGATAAGGATAATGTCCTTAAATGTGGAAGATACATTTACCAAATTAAATTCATCCGTGGTTAGGGGAAAGTAAATTTAAATATTTATCCCCTAAGGGGATTTTTTTTCTATGAACACAGAAGACTTAAAAAAAGAATTGAAAAGACACTCTCCTCAGAGTTTTCTAGGGATAATCACGAAGGCAATCCATTCTGCTGAAAAATATCACGAAGGGCAACTAAGACTATCTGGAGAACCATATATTAATCACTCCCTAAGAGCTGCTTTGACCTTGGCACAAATGGGAATGGACTGTAATACAATAGTTGCTGGGTTACTACACAATTGTATTAGTAACTCTCCTTCTAATGGAGAAGAGATTGCAAAAGAAATAAAGAGTAAATATGGAGATGATGTAATTGGACTAATTAATCAATACTCTGAAATTAACAAGGCAACTGCTAGTACTGATACTGATTATGAAATAGTAACGAAATTTATACTAAACAATGCTAAGGATTTAAGACCCGTATTAATAAAGCTTGCAGATACTTTAGACAATGTTAGAACAATTGAATATATGCCAA
This sequence comes from Candidatus Dojkabacteria bacterium UBA2222, assembly GCA_002328465.1. Taxonomy (GTDB): domain Bacteria; phylum Patescibacteriota; class Dojkabacteria; order SC72; family SC72; genus UBA2259. The sequence goes on along the minus strand of DCUE01000040.1, from coordinate 4,170 downwards.
CAGATAGATTAGGAACTAAAATTCAAAAGATCTTTTACATATATTCTCCTTTAGCTGAATATCTTAATCTCGATAATATAAAAAAAGAATTAGAAGAGAAAGCTTTAAAAAGATATCGCCCTGAAGCGTATGAGATGATTCAAAAAAAGATGGAAGATAGTAATTTTACAATTGAGATGCAATCTAAATACTTAGAATATCTTGAAGAAATGTTTAAAGAAATCTCTCCAAGACCGGGGATATATGGAAGAGTAAAAGGAATATACAGTATATATAATAAGCAGAAAAAACAGCTAAAAGAGAGTGGAACAATCGATATCAGTAGTATCAGAGACTTGATAGCTTTTAGAATAATTACAGATTCTTCTGACAACTGTTTTGAAATTCTTGAAAAGATAATGGATCATGGGAATATCCTAACTGAAGAATTTGATGACTATATTACTCATTCAAAACCTAATGGATACAAAGCTTTGCAGGGACCAATAGTACTTGATGAAATCTCTAATAACGTAATAGAAGTCCAAATTATGACTCATGATATGTATTACCACAATACATATGGACCTGCTTCACATATTGCATATAAAGAGAGTAAGAGTAGATATGCAAGACCAACAGATAAATACAATTGGGTAGAAGAAGTTCATAAAGGAATTAGTAAACATATTTCTTTAAGGGAGAAGAACATGTCTAATCCGATATCTGTTGAAATTTTTCCTTCAGATGTATATGCGTTTACACCAAAAGGTAAAATTATTCAGCTTGAGAAAGGGGATACCATCATAGATTTTGCATATAAAGTACATACAGATATAGGGAATAGTATGGTCTCTGCCAAGGTAAATGACAAAGCAGAGAAGTTAAACTATATTGTACATACAGGCGATGTTATTGAAATTAAAACTCAAATTGGGAAAAAATCTGTTAAGCCTGATTGGTTAAAATATGCGAATTCTACTTCTACACAATATAAGATACAAAGGGCTTGGAAAAAATCTTAGATATTAGTAGAATCTTAGTATGAAAAAGAAAGCAAAATTATTTACAAAAATTTTCAGTATCTTTATTGCATTAATAATGATTGGAGCAATGGCAATCCCAATCATCTTGGCAATACTTGACTCTACAAAATAATGAGTCTCATATCTTTAAATGATAACATTACTCTGCTTAAGGGTATTGGTTTAGCACAAGAAAAGAAATTTGAGAAGTTAAATATTTTCACCTTTAGAGATTTACTCTTCCATATTCCTTTTAGATACAGAGATACATCAGAGATATTAAATATTGAAGACTTTAAATATATCCAAGAGGGAACATTTCTAGCACAAATAGTTGAAGTAAAGAACATATACACTAGAACTAGAAAAGTACTTACAAAAGTTAAAGTAATTGATCAGTACAACTCTTCATTAGATATCTCTTTCTTTAATCAAAGCTATCTTGCTAAAACATTAAAAGTAGGGGAGTGGTATATATTCGATGGTAAAATAACAGAGAAGGGAAAAATAAAAAACATATATAATCCTAAGTATGAAAAATATGCAGGAGACATATCATTACAAAAACATTTAGGGAAAATAATTGGGATATACCATGAGACCGAAGGCATCTCTTCAAGATACATTAGAAATACAATACTTCCATTTGAAAAAAATATTGAATCCGTTATAGAAGATCCTTTGCCTCTTAATATATTAAATAAGAACTCATTACAGAATTTAGGACATAGTATAACTGAAATACATTTTCCCTCATCCCAAGAATCCTTGATTAAGGCTAGAGAGAGATTAGGTTTTGATGAGATGCTAAGAATTGGAGTCGATATAGAAAAAGATAGAGAGAAAAGAAGGAAACTCCAATCACTCCCTATACTTGAAGATAAAGCTCTTACAAAAGATTTTCTCTCTTCATTACCCTTTACTCTTACAAATGATCAACTTAGAGGTTCAGAAGAAATCATTGAAGATATATCAAAGAAAAAACCAATGAACAGGTTACTCAATGGTGATGTAGGAAGTGGGAAAACAGTTGTAGCTGCATTAGCAATTCTCCAATGTATTAGAAACGGATACAGTGCCGTAATTCTTGCTCCTACAACAGTATTGGCTCAACAGCATTTTGATACTTTTAAGAAAATCTTAAAACCTTTTGATGTAGATATTGATATTTGGATATCTACTCAAAAAAGTAAAGCTAAATCTCCAAATAGTTTAATTGTTGGAACACATGCAGTCCTTTATAAAAGTGATATACCCGAAAACTTGAATCTTGTAATAGTTGATGAACAACACAGATTTGGAGTAGAGCAAAGAGAAAAACTTCTTAAGGGAGGAAAAAAGATTCCTCACTATTTAACTATGACAGCTACACCAATTCCCAGAAGCTTAACAGAGGTAGTATTTGGTAATGTTGAGGTTTCAACTATTAAAGAGAAACCTAAGATGCAAAAACAAATTATTACTAAGTTTGTACCGTATCAAAAGAGAGATGATTGTTTTGATTGGATAAATAAAAAGATTAAGGAAAGTAAGTATCAAGAACAAGCCTTTATCGTCTACCCCCTTATTGAAGAGAGTGCAATTCTCGATGCTAAAGCAGTATTAACAGAGTACCAGAATCTTAAGAATATTCATTTTAAAGATATTAAAACCGAATTAATGCATGGGAGATTAAAGGAGAAAGAAAAAACAGAAATATTAGAAAGATTTAGGAAAAAAGAAATTAATATATTAGTATCAACATCCGTAATTGAGGTAGGAATAGATATGCCTGATGCTACAGTTATGGTTATAGAGGATGCACATAGGTTTGGATTAGCACAATTACATCAATTAAGGGGTAGGGTAGGTAGAGGTGAAAAAGAATCATACTGTTTTGTAATCCCTAGCCAAAATGAAGACAGTAATACCGAAGTCATAGATAGATTAAAATACTTCGCATCACACCCTTCTGGTTTTGATGTTGCAGAGTATGATTTACAAAGAAGAGGACCAGGAGAGGTTTACGGTATTAAACAATCAGGTATTCCTCAATTTAAAATAGCATCATTAACAGATATACAGCTATTCAAAAAGGCAAAGGATGTTGCAAAAGAGTTAGTAAAAGATGATAATGTAGACCTAAATTATATATTAGAAAATATATTTAGATAATGGAAATACATGTTGTTTTAGACAATATTAGATCTGCTTTTAATGTAGGAAGTATTTTCAGAACTTCCGATGGAGCAGGTAGTGTTAAAAAAATATACCTATGTGGTATGACTACTGATATAGATAATCCTAAACTTGATAAAACAGCCTTAGGAGCAACTGAAATGATTCCTTCCGAGCATTACGATACTACAATGGAGGCTATTGAAGAATTGAGAGAGAAAGGGATTCCAATATATTCAGTAGAATTAACAGAAGATGCACAGAATTTCCAAAAAGTAGAGTATCCCCCAAAAGTAGCCCTTATCTTTGGTCATGAGAAACGTGGTGTAGATAAGGAAATATTAGAGAAAGTAGATAAAAAGATATATATTCCTATGAGGGGTAAGAAAGAATCTTTGAATGTTGCAAATTGTGCTTCAATTATTTTGTATGAAATTACAAGAGAGTAGTTCATTTGTCACTCTTTTTTGCTATTATATATACAAATGAGTAAGAAGAAACTGCCAATTTCAAAAAGGTCTGTAATAATAGCTTCTGTTTTGATCCTTGCTATAGGTATTCCTGCTGCTTACTTACTTCTTTCAAATAATTCAGAAGATAGTAGTGCATGGTTTAGTTCAAGCTGGCTATATAGAAGATCTATCGATGTAGCTAATCCTGGGAGTACACTAACTAATGAGGATGTATTAATTGAATATGATACAGCGACCTTAATATCTGCTGGAAAATTACAATCTGATTGTGATGATTTAAGGTTTGTAGATAGTGATGATTCAACAGCATTAAGCTATTGGGTAGAGGGTGGATGTAACACCTCAACTACACATATATGGGTAAGGATACCAACATTAAACAGTGGTGGGGAGACAATATATATGTACTACGGTAATTCTTCTGCAACTAACTCAGAGCAAACATGGACAGGTAAGTTCTATTTGTTGAAAAATGCTGCCTGTGATAGTGGGTGGACTACTGAATCTAACTCTGGAGGAGATTTCTATCTTAAATA
>DCUE01000008.1 GCA_002328465.1 Candidatus Dojkabacteria bacterium UBA2222 | reverse complement strand
AAACTCATATGCATCTCCCAATGTTTTAGGAACAAATATATCCTTATCTTTAATATATGAAGCTAGAATAGTGGCATTAGTTTGGGTAATAGACATAGCTACACTATGTAACCCCTCTTTATCTTTAATTGATTCCGAAACCTTACTTTCCATATTCCTTGAAAGCCCTCCCCCTCCAGTTACAAGAACAACATGATTATACTCATCCTTATTCTCTTCGTACCATTTCTTTATACGTTTAAACAAATCAAAATTGATATTTAATAGGTGATCATAAAGTATTGAGCCACCTACTTTTAAGACAATGTCTTTTTTCATAATTTAAGAATTAATATTAATGCAAGTATTGAATACACAAAAGGTGGTAGATATTCAATGAACTTAATCTTACCAGAAAACCTAATATTCCATAAGGAAAGTATTAGATAAAAAGCAAGGGTTCCAACAGCAGGAACTATGAATATGTTAGTACCAAGAGATAGCCCTGAAGATATCGCTACAAAGAAGGAAGATATTAAACTCATTACGAGTGCAGGCAAACCCTCCTTCCTATGAATCTTAATATCAGACCAAAAGAAAATTAGAGATATTAAAAATATCATAGCTAAAGAGAACCATATAGAAATGCCTAATCTAATTACTACACTTAGTAGCATATAGAAAGAGGTTATACATATAAAATCAAATACGGCTCTTGTCTGACTCTGAATTGTATACACTTTCTTAAAGGAACTCTTTATATTTAAGAAAAGAATAAAGAGAAGCATGGTTGAAATCCCAATTAATACCAAATCCATTAAGAAGAGAGTATTGAAATATATGTACAGAAGTAATGAAGAGTAGAACAGAACTGGTAAAAGCAAATTTGTAAAAAACCTATCCTTAAGAGATATTCTCTGAATCACCTCGCTGTATTGGGATATTCTCCTACCAGAATATAGGGTAAAGGCTCTAATAAACCAAGTGAGTATTAATAGATTCCCTAAAACCCCACTTAGTATGTACATATTGTTTGGTGTATGCGTAGAGTATGCAAAATACACAGATACTAATACAATAAGTAGTAGGTAGAAAATCTCGTTTTTTATTTCAACTCTATTTTTCAATTTTAGGCAGTACTTAACTTACTAAACCACCGAATCCCTTAAAGACACCAACTAAAATAATTAACCACCAAGCCCCTATTGTAAATAATTCTCCAGCATTCTTACCAAGCTTGCCTCTCTTCCATGAGACATATACTTGAATACTAAGTAGAAGAAAAACAAATGAGATTATTAACAAACTAATACCATCAGTTGTTCCAAATATATTTCTTAAGCCAAGGATAAAAGTAGATGTTTGATTATTACTATCCTCTTCTTCAATAAAATATTCAGATATATCTATTTCAATAATATTTCCAACATGATCGGATGCCATTAATACTGCTCTGTCATCAAGATCCTCTTTTGCAATATTAAAAATTACAACACCATCTTCTCCCATTTCTAAATTAAATATTTTATCACCCGATACTAACTTAATCTCTTTAACATCCTCTGGAGAATCAAAACTAATTTCGAAACTTTCACCAAGTTCTTTAACCTTAATATTTTGCTTTATAATAGCTGGAGGCGTTGAGTCTATTGTAAAAGTAACAGTATCTGATTTAATACTCTCTCCCTTAATTTCAGCTTGTAAAGTATGATCTCCCTCTGACCAATCACTCTCCTTGTCAAATTCCCACTTCTTCTCATTACTGGATGTCTCTCCAACAACTTCTTGATTACTCAAAATCTCAACTGTATAGCTTCCTGAGACATTCTCAGTTTCTCCCTGAATATTTGTATTCGCATCTTTAAGTACATCTCCCATTTTGGGATTCGTAATCTTAATTGCCTTTATATCTCCCTTCTCTGGGATAACAGGTTTAGCAGGAGTCGAAGTACTTGGAGCTAGAGTTGGTGTAGCTTTAAAGGTTTCACTTGTTAGATTACCAAACATCTGAACAACCAAGATAGTATCCTTCCCAAGTAATGTACCCTCTACAACTGCAACACCTATATCTTTGTAATTACCACTCATTATATTCGCTTTATGTGTTGGGCTCCCCATCCATGCCTCATGTACTCCTTCGGCGGTTCTAAAACCCTTTGCAAGATTCTCTCCTGCATATACATATGTATAACCAGCTTGAGAGATGAACATCCAAGGGGTTTCTCCATTAGGTCCAAAGTGATCCCAATATTGAACTTCTAACATGTTGTTAGCCTTAGCTTGGGCAGCTGCTGTTAACTTAGCATTTGTATTTAATGTATTTAATCCTGCAGCGGCTCTTTGTTGATTAGTGAGTTGAATTATATTCGAAGGGGTAATACTGCTTGCCATTGCCTCTGGTATCCCAAGGAAACCACCGAAAGTGTTAACCAATGCTAAAATGATGGTATATACAACCAATGCAAGCTTTCTTAACAGAATCGGCTTATAACTATTCTCTTTACTTGGAATAAAAAATTTCTTCACGTTAGCAGTTTTAAAATTGCAAGTAATATATCTCGTATATACTACCAATTAAGAAGCTTACTTGCAAAGCCCATAGGGTATGTAAAAGTATAAAAAGAAAAGCCTGAGTCAGGACTCAGGCTATCTCTTTTTCTCTCATCTAGAGAGAAATGCCGGCAGGTTCGTTTACTTAACAGCAGCTTTTAAAGCTTTTCCTGCTTTGAATGCAGGTGCTTTTCTAGCTGGTAATTGAATCCTTTCTAGTGTCTTTGGATTGATTCCAGGTCTTGCTTTCTTCTCTCTAATTTCGAATTTTCCGAAACCTGTGAGAAGTACTGGCTCTCCAACTTTGAGTGCTTTTGTAATAGCCTCAAAGACTCCGTCTACTGCATCTGCTCCTTGCTTTTTGGTAAGTCCAGCAGCTTTTGCAACTTCAGTTACTAAATCTTTCTTTAACATTGTAATAAACCTCCTTTCTTAGAGATATGGATGCCACAAATCCTGATATCACATGATTTGTAGTATCACATCAATAAAATATTGCATATGGAGAACTTCGTCAAGAACGTTTTTATTATAGGGTCATTTCTAATTATATGAAATTATCTATATGTTGCATGATATTTTTGATATTTTTCGTGCAAACTTTTTATCACAAATCATAATTATCTATGAGGATATATTGCTCGAATTGCTTGCTAGAACTAGATATGTACCGAAAATCCCGTTATTAAGGCGTTAATTCACCATTATTTTAATATTATCTACTATATTAAGCTCAAAAAAACATAGAGAAAATTTGAACATTTATGAAATATTAATAGAAAGGGAAAGAGTTTTCACGCTCTTTCCCTTTTCACAATCCTATTTTATCCCGTAGTATTTCTTACTAGAAGATACCAATTATCCATGAATTATCGAGCAATTTCTACAGCTCTTGTCTCTCTAATCAGTGTTACTTCGACATTTCCAGGATAGTTTTGAGTCTTTTCAATTGTAGCTGCTAAGTCTTTTGCTAATACAGTCATCTCATCATCAGAGATTAATGCAGGCTTAACAATAATTCTTAATTCTCTACCTGCCCTAATAGCAAATACCTCTTCAATCTTATCCCCACCCAACTCCTTTGCCACACCTTCTAATGCCTCTATTCTCTGAATATACTGCTCGTAGCTATCCTTTCTTGCACCTGGTCTTGCACCAGATATTGCATCAGAAAGATATACGATTACAGCTTCTACTGACTGAGGCTCTATATCTAAGTGGTGTGCTTCTATAGCATTAACCAACTTCTCATCTAATCCATATTTCCTTGCGACTTGACCGGATATATGGTGATGAGGACTATCTATCTTATGTGTTAAGACTTTACCAATATCATGCAAAAGACATGCTCTCTTAACTAAACCTACATCTGCACCTATTTCAGCTGCTAATACCTCTCCCAATCTCATCATTTCGATAGTATGAGACATGAGTGATTGTCCATAGCTTGTCCTATACTTCATCTTTCCTAAAAGCTTTAATAGGCCGATATCAATACCAGGCCAACCAGCCTCCTCTGCAAGAATCTGTCCATTCTTCTTTATCTCAATAGAGATTTCGTTCTTAGCTTTTCGAATTGCTTCCTCAATTGAGCTTGGATGTATTCTTCCATCACCAATTAACTTACTTAATGCAACAGCCGCTATCTCCCTTCTCAATGGATCAAAGGATGAAAGTGCTATTGTATTTGGTGATTCATCTACAATGACATCTACACCAGTTAATTTCTCGAAAGCTCTAATATTTCTTCCCTCTTTACCGATTACTCTTCCTTTTACTTTGTCATCCTCTATCTTAATTGTAGAGGTAGTAGTCTCTCCTACATAATCTGTCACTATTCTTTGCATTGATTCTACAAGTATTTCTTTTCCTCTCTCGTCTGCTATCTCTTCAGCATGTTTCTCTGCCTGTCTAATCTTCTTTGCTTCATAATCTTTAATATCTTCGTCTACCTCACTCATTAATTTCTGTCTAGCCTCTTCTTGTGTTAGTCCAGATATCCTCTGTAACTCATCTTTAAGTTGGAATCTTGTCTTCTCTAAACCTCTTTGCATTTTCTTAACAGATTCAGATGCCTCTTCTAACTCTTCACTCTTTTTATCAAGCATCTTAGTTCTTTCATTCAATTTCTTCTCCCTCTCTAAAAGTAACTCTTCATGCTCATCTGTTTCTTTTCTAAGAACTCTTAAACGATCCTCTGATTTTTTCTTGTTCTCCTCTATCTCTCTTTCTGCTTCTTCAATTTTGTTTGCGATTAATTTGTCTGCAACTCTGGCAATCTCTTCTTCTGGGATGTTTTTTACATTAACCCATTTCTTCCCGTACTTAAGGTAAGAGAAAACAGATACTCCTCCAATAAGTGTTGCGACAATACCTATAATTAACTCCATATGAGTATTGTTAAAAATTTAATACTTTTGGGGAAAGAAATTAAGAATCTAAACTAGATTCCATGAATCAAAATGCTCTTTTTT
>DCUE01000020.1:2262-3174 GCA_002328465.1 Candidatus Dojkabacteria bacterium UBA2222 | reverse complement strand
AGCTAAGTGACCCACTTAACAAAGAAGAGGGAAATCTAAATGAGAAGATGGTTGAAAAGGAGGAAAGTTCAGATAAAGGTGGATTTTTAAATATCCTTTTGCTAACAACGGTTTTTGTCTTGATAGGTTTGTTTCTCTATTTCTTTTTTACAGATAGATTAATACTTGGAATAGAAAATCCTTTCTCAAAGGAGGAGGTTAAAACATGTACATATAATGGGGTTGAATACTCAGAGGGAGAGGGATTTCCATCAGATGATGGCTGTAATAGCTGTTCATGTGTGGGTGGTGAAGTTGCTTGCACTTTAATGGCATGTAATGACGATATTACACCAAATATAATAATCCAATCATGTTTTTATTATGGGAAGGAATACAATGAAGGAGATGGATTCCCATCAGAAGATGGCTGTAACACATGTTCATGTACCGATAGTGAAGTCGTTTGTACTTTAATGGAATGTCTACCAGACTAAGAAAAGGTTATTACTTTACAACACTAGTACAGAAAGGACATTTCTTTGCCTTTATATTTATATCTGACATACAGTAGGGACACTGTTTAGTAGTTTTAGCTTCAGCTTTCTTTTCTTTTTCAAATGCCTTACTCATAGCTCTAACAATCAAATATAGGATTATTGCTGTAATTGTAAAAGTAATAAAAGCATTTAATACTTGACCATACTGTATTACAACAGCATTTGCAGCCTGTGCCTCTGTAAGTGTCTCATACTGGGTTTTTCCCAATGTAATGTATAGTTGAGAAAAATCTAACTTAGCAGTGAGAAAACCGATAGGGGGAGTAAAGATATTCTTAACCAATGAATCTACTAGATCTTTAAATGCAACACCAATGATTACTCCAACTGCTAAAGTAATAGCATCTCCCTTCATTGCAAAATCCTTAAACCC
>DCUE01000020.1:0-2096 GCA_002328465.1 Candidatus Dojkabacteria bacterium UBA2222 | reverse complement strand
ACTATCTCTAAATACATACCCCCAAAAACAATCTCAACAATAAGTTTTGGGAACATACAGTAGAGAAGTGAAATACATATTCCAGTTAATCCTGATACTACTAGGGAGATAACAAGAGTCTTTCTTCTTAACTGTTTTTTAGAGTTAGCTAATTTGGATATCATTAAACTAGCTATCGTTACAGATCCGAAGTAAACAATCTTACCCATTAAAGAGAGAGCTCCGTATGATGCCCTTATCTCAGGGTTTACTAAGATTAAATCTAATGTAAAGGGTACATTTAAAAGTACAAAAGTAAGAAATATTAAAGAGATATTCTTGTAATCTAATTGTATTTCCTTTGTAGGTAATACATTTTTTCCTGTTTTAACAAATGGTAATATTAATATCAAAGTTAAAATCGGTGGTAATGCGAATGCTAAGATTGGAAGGGAAATCCCAGTAGCGAGATATATGGCTAGAAAACCGAGTGCAAATTTTAATACTGTTTCAAGTAGTATTACCATATTAAAGGCGAATATCTTTTCAAGACCTAATAGGAAGCCCTTTGCAATTGGACTTACTATTGAAGCGAATACAACTACTGTTAATGGGAGTATATATATCGTTGAGATATTGGCTACATCAGCTATGAAATCTCCTAGTAGGTAAAAAACCAAAGATATTATCAATGCAATTACTGTTAATTGTATAGTACTTTTTAGTTTAAATTTCTTGAGGTTAAAATCTTTCTGACTTGCTACTTTTTTAGTAATTGCTGTTTGTATTGCGATAGCTGGGATTTGTACTAATGTAATTATCCCTATCGCTGCATTGTATAGACTGAAATCTGTACTATCTAAATTACGAGCAAGAAAGATGTTAAAGAGGTAGTTAAGGAAATTAACAATTACACCGATAAAGATGGTTATCAATATATTGTTAACAAATACTCTGTCTTTACTAATATGTTCTCCGATATTCATAGCATATATATTAGATGTTGGATATAATAAGGATACGATAATTTTTGTAATAATACCATTATGGACTTAGTAATTGCATTAATTGGTGGCCTTATTCTTGGAATAGGAATATTCTATTTCTTCTTTAAAGGAACAGGAAAACAGAAGGAGGAAATCTCTGATACTATCACTCAGAAACTAAATGAGATAATGCCGGGGATTTTAGACCAAGCAAATGAGAGCTTAGTTAGAATGGCAGATCAAAAGTTAGGTGCAGAGTCTAGTAAGAGTAGGATAGATTTAGAGAACAAGAGAGCTGAGATAGAGAGATTGGTAAAGGTAATTCAAGAGGATTTGAAAGAGAGTAAGAAGGATTTNNGAGAAAGAGAGAATCAATTCTTTTTCTGCATTAAAGAACTCTTTAGATGAGTATAAAAAGATTACAGAACAGCTTTCTGTAAGTACTGAGAATTTAAAGAAGGTACTCTCTAACAACCAATTAAGAGGTCAGTTTGGTGAACAGGTTGCAGATGATTTGCTTAAGATGGCCGGATTTGTAGTAGGTGAGACATATACTAGACAAGAGAGTGAGGGAGGTAGTAGACCTGATTTCACAATATATTTACCTGATAGGACTAAGATAAATGTTGATGCTAAATTCCCATACGCTTCATTACAGAGAATGACTGAAACAGATGATATAGATACTAAGAATAGGCATATGAAGCAGTTTGAGACAGATGTTAAAGAAAAGATTAAACAGGTAACTAGTAGAGAGTATATTAATCCTGAAGACAAGACTGTAGATTTTGTTATCCTCTTTATCCCAAATGAGATGATTTTCTCCTTTATCTATGACAAGATGCCTACAATATGGCAAGATGCAATGGAGAAGAAAGTTGTATTGGCTGGCCCATTTAGTTTTACTGCAATACTAAGAATGGTTAAACAGGCATATGAGAATTTCAGAATTCAAGAGAACATTTACAAGATAGTAGGGCATGTAAAATCTGTTGAGAGAGAGTTTGATAAGTTTAGTGAAGAGTTTGATAAGGTAGGTGTAAGGATAGATCAGTTACAGAAACAGTACTCTGATGTTAGTACAACCCGTGTTAATCAGATGAAGAGAAAAATGGATTTAGTTAGATTAGA
>DCUE01000053.1 GCA_002328465.1 Candidatus Dojkabacteria bacterium UBA2222 | reverse complement strand
TCTAAAACTGTTATCTAGAGTAACTATCCTAAAATCTTCTTTATCATTATTAGTCATTTCTCTAGAGATTTTTTCAATCTTTCTTGTAACACCATTACTCAATTCTCCATTGCTTTGTATAGCCATTACAGTATCTTTATGTGTAATTCTACTAAAGAAGTAGCTTTCTAAATTATCAATTGTAATATTTCTAATATCTTCTGGTTCGCCCAAAACATCACCTGTGAATTCTTTCTGTGTATCTTCAAAGAGAAAATCTAAACTTGCAAGATAGTTATCATTCTCTTTCTTTAGCTTTCTACTTTTCTCTGCAAGTATAATGCCTCTTTCTTTCTCAATTTGGTCTGCGAATTTCTGTTTTGGAAATTGATATATACTCTCAAGTCTTTTCAATATTCTCATCTTACCTTTTTCATTTCCATTACCTGTAAAGGTAATATACTTTTTATTAGTAAAGGCATTTATATATATTGCTGGTCTTTTAATACTACCCTGTTCAAATTTGTTGATTTCATCTTTACTTTGGAAAGTTTCATTTGGATTTAATAGCATATGTTCTAAGAAATGTGCTGTTCCCCTTGGAACTTTTTCTTCATCTTCATATGCAGCTCCAGCGTTATGGACAATGGCAAAATCAAAATTGGTTGTTGCAGGGTTATCAAGATGTAAAACCTTCATACCATTTTCTGTTTGGTATGTTTTGTATGTAATTTTATTATATTTGTTTTTAAACTGGGATATTAATTTCATATTACTAATTAATATATTAATGCTATTATTATATATGAATATTGCTAAAAATATACTATCAGAGCTAAGAAACTGCTCTGAGAAAGAAAAGGAAGAGGTATTTCCAAGATTTTTTAAAACAGGAAAGGGACAATATGGAGAAGGAGATATATTCTGGGGAATATCTATCCCTAATATTAGAAATGTTGTTAAGAAATATTACAAAGAGATTTCCTTTGAAGAGATTAAAGAGTTAGTAACAAATCCAGTACATGAAGTTAGGCTAACTGGATATTTAATTCTTACATATCAGTTTGAGAGAGCTGATTTAACAAAAAAAGAGTGTATTGTAGAGTTCTATTTAGATAATTTGGAAGGGGTTAATAACTGGGATATTGTAGATCTTTCCTGTTACAAGATATTAGGAGAGTATTTTCTTCTGAAACCAGAAATGAAAGGAGAGTTATACAAGCTTGCAGATTCTAATAGCCTATGGAAAGAAAGAATCTCTATTGTTTCAACCTACTCTTTTATTAAAAAAGGTATGTTTGAGGATACGCTTAAGATTTCTAAGAGATTGTTAAATCATAAACATGATTTGATACATAAAGCTATTGGATGGATGTTAAGAGAGGTCGGGAAGAAGGATATTAACGTATTAAGAGAGTTTTTAAATGAAAATATTCAATATCTTCCAAGGACTACATTAAGATATGCAATCGAGAAAATGGAAGAAACAGAGAGAAAAGAGTACTTAAAAATGTCTTAAATACATTATATTATATCAATTAATAAAAGTGTATACAATATTGACTCATTTATATAAATATTGATAGAATGCTACATATTAAATTGCTCCAATAATCATTATGTCAAAGAAAAAACATTTGTCTTTCAGGGATTATGTTGATATTTCAATATGGTCTTTGAAGATAAACTGGAAGATGTCCCGTTTCATTACCATAATGAGTTTTGTAACAACAATATATAGGAATTTAACTGGCCTAATTAATATATATATTGTTGCAAGGATAATTGACTCTCTGATTGGACTGATTGACACTCCTAATGCAAATCTAAAGGGGATATTGCCATTGATTGCAATCCTTGGGGTTGTTCAATTAGTTGATATCATATCTCAAAACCTTGATAGTTATGTTAATCGATATAGAAGAAGGTTGTCTATGTCACATCTCTTTCAATTGGAGTATGAGAAGATTTTCGAGTTAGGTGTTCAAACAAATCAATTACCTTCTGTTGCAAACAAGAGACAAATTACACATGATTGGTTACAAAACATTGTAGATGTAAATCAAACTATGGTAAGAATTGTTGCTGCCTTTATTAAGAGTATAGTTTCCGCATTAATTATTTTTTCATTTTCCCCTTGGATTGGAATAGCAATTCTTTTTATTGCTGGAATATCATATTTACAAAATAGATACTACTTTAGAAAAGATTTTGAATGGCAAACCTCAGAAAAAAATACCCAAGAGAAAAGAAAAGCTTGGTGGGTTCAGGGTGTTCTTTCAGATCCTGATAGTATGGATGAGGTTTCTCTTGTTGGAGCATATGGATATTTGGATAGAAAGTTTAAAGATTTCTTTTCATATTTTAATGAAGGATATAAAAAAATTCTTAAAGCGGATACTCTTACAACCTTTGGTGTAGATTTTTTAAACCTTTTTGTTGTTTTAGGAGGATCGGTTCAAGTCTTTATAATGGCCTTTAACAAAGTTATTTCAATTGGTGATACAACATTCTATCTTGGATCAATTAATAACTTCTATGGTGGTATTGGATGGCTATCTGCAGAATTAGTATTGTTTTCAGATTTGGTAATGAAAGAGAAAGAGGTATATGAGTTCTTTAATCTTAGACCAGAAGTACAGGACGGGAATTTTAGATTAGATAGGTTAATAGCTCCACCTAAGATTGAATTGAGAAATATCTCTTTCCATTATCCAAATTCAAAAAGAAATATCTTTAAAAACTTCTCTCTTAAGATTGAATCTGGAGAGAAAATAGCTATTGTTGGGGAAAATGGTGCTGGAAAAACTACTCTCGTAAAACTACTATGTCGAATATATGATCCTCAAGAGGGAGAGATTCTTGTCAATGGTGTTAACCTTAAAGAGTTATCTTTAAATGATTGGTATAAGAATGTTGGAGTTCTTTTCCAAGATTTTAATTTTTACGGAAGTTTAACAGTTGAGGAGAACATATATATGGGAAAATCCATAAAGGAGATTGATAGAGATAGAATAATTAGAGCTGCTAAAAATGCCGATGCCCATGAATTTATTACAAAATATAAAAAGGGATATCAAACAGTGATGAGTGAAAGATTTAAAGGGGGAATCAAACCAAGTAAAGGACAACAACAGAAGATTGCAATTGCACGCTTCTTCTATAGAGATGCTCCTTTTGCAATATTTGATGAACCAACATCCGCAATCGATGCAGACGCTGAGTATAGAATATTTAATAGAATATATAACTTCTTTGATAACAAGACAGTTGTCATTATCTCTCATAGATTTTCAACGGTAAGAAATGCTGATAGGATACTAGTTGTAAAAGATGGGAAAATAGTTGAAGAAGGAACACATCAGAAATTAATAGCATTGAAGAAGGTCTATGCAGATAATTTCAGGAAGCAAGCAGAGGGATATAATTAAAAAGGGAGGTGTTACCCTCCCCTTTTTTACTTAGAAATAGAGATTAGTTATTTCCAGTTTTGTTTGCTGTTCCCGAAGGCTCGTTTCCTGAATCCTCATCGCTATTATTCTCTTTGTTCTTAATTCCATCTCCTGTATCATCATCATCATTTTCTTGGTTACCTGCCCCACTCTTATCCGTTTCTAATGTATTAAGAGTTTCTGCAGAACCTTCAAATCCTTTTTTTGCTTCTTCAGCAAGATTCTCATATTGATTTTGAATCTGTTCCATCTTCTTAACTTGTGTCTGAACTGCTATCTCGTATCTATTTCTCACTAGTTCCATTTTCTCTGTATCATAGTTATTCTCTTCATTGTAGAGTTTGAGGATCTTTGTTTCAGTCCTAACTCTTTGTTGATCTAATTGGTCAACTGCTTCTCCCAAGACTTCTTCATCAACTTCCTCAACCATTAGTGACTCTAATTCCGCTGCTCTTTCCTCAAGAATATTCTGTTCTAACTCTGTTGCAGCTAAAAGATCAAAGGTGAATGCTCTTTGAATCTTTTCTGCGAAAAGATCAACAGGATATAATGGGTCCGCCGGTGTTGATGCATTTGCAGAAGTTGCAAGCAATCCTCCACCTCCTACTAGCAATATTGCTAGTACAAGAACAATACTGAGTACTTTCTTCATTTAAAGATATAATAAAATTAACTAATTTAATTTAGTCCTATTTTAGAAGTTTTGCAATACAAAGGGATTTTGGTATAGTTGATGGATAAAATTAGGTTATTAAAAATGAAGAAGATACTGCTTACTTTAATTCTTTTCTTTACTCTCTCTCTCCCAATATATTCATATTCAATAACAGATGTTTCTTCTCATAACTTAACCTCTGACTGTTGGGTTATCTTTGAAGAAAAAGTATATGATTTAACAGAATATTTACAATATCATGATATATATCTAGATATTAGAGATTGGTGTGGAAGAGATATTACGAAGGATTTTATTACTAAAGATGGTACAGACAGAAATCATAATCAGAGTTCTTACGCATTATTAGAAGAGTATTTTATAGGAGATGTAAAAACAGATGAAGCTATCCCAGAGTTAACGTATGAAGAATCTGTCTCTCAAAATACAACAGAAGATAATACTGAAGTTACTATAGATGAAGATACTGCTAAAAGTGGAAATCCATACAACATTATAATTCCTCTACTTCTTTCCAATTTTCTTTATTGGTTTCCATATTTTTTAATAATGAGTAAAAAGAAGACACTATTAAAAAACTTCAATGCTTTTTGGAATACTTCCCTTATTACTTTACTTTTAATTCCTGCTTTCGGTTTTGGTATCTTTATGATTTTAAGATACAAATTCCCTGGACTTTGGAATATTAACTTTGATTTTATGTATTGGCATGTTGAGCTGTCATTGGTAATGGGAATGCTTGCAATCAATCATTTTTTACAGAGAATAAAGACATATTTTGTTCAATTAAAGTAATAGTAAAAAAACGGAGATATTCTACTATTTACGCAGTTATTGTATAATCTGTAATGGACACTGGCGAGAAAGAGCTAAACAAGGCTTTAATTGCATTCTCTGATCAAACCATCTATGAAAGTCATCGTCAGATATCCAACTATGTACAAAGCACCCTAGTTACTCACTTTTCCTTTGAAAATCTTTTTAAAAATGGAGACCAAGACTTAATTTCTGGTTTTGAGAATATGCTGGAGAGTACTGCCTCAGAACAGATTTCAGCAGGGATGCCAGATGAAGAGCTATTTGATTTAAGTGATAGAGTTTCAGAGAAGATTATGAATTGGGATGAATCTTGGAAAGATGTTTTAGATGTTGCTTTAGTAAAAAAGATACTTGAGAATTTCAATTATACGAACAGGAACATGAACCTTAATCTCTTGAAATCCGTATATCTTGGTAAGCATACAGAGGATCTATTCTATATTTGGATATCTGCTTTTAGAGAGAAATTAAGAAACAGGACTCAAAATATTGATATTTAATATGAGATTAAATATACTTTAATATTAAGTTTTTATCATTTTAATTATGACATGGATTATTGCAATTCCTCTAATTATTATTGGAGTAATAGGACTATTCCTAATTAATCTCTATAACTCTTTAAGCAAATTAAAGATGGTTGTAAATGAGGCTAGTGCTGATATAGAGACCTTCTTAAAACAAAGGTATGACATGATCCCTAACCTTGTTGAGATTGTAAAAGGTTATGCTAAACATGAGAAAGAGCTCTTTGAGAATGTTTCAAAATTGAGAGCACAAGCAATGGGAGCTGGTAATTTAAGTGATAAGATGGCTCTTGAGGGAGATTTAGCTAAGGGATTATCAAAAATCTTTGCTATTGCAGAGAGTTATCCTCAATTGAAAGCTAATGAGAACTTCTTGAATCTTCAAGCAAATCTTAAAGATTTAGAAACAGATCTCCAGAAATCAAGAAGATTCTATAATGGAACAGTTAAAAACTTTAATACAATGCTAATTGTCTTTCCAAATAATTTGGTTGTAAAGAGCTTAGGATTTAAAGATTTCCCATTCTTTGAGGCAGAAGAGGAAGAGAAAAAGAATGTAGAAATTAAGTTCTAATTCTATTTGAATGAAGAAATTTAAATTACTTTTACTCCTTTTAGGAATTCTGTTTCTCGTTACACCTGCATATGCACAATCAGATGAGAGAGTGTTAGAATTTAGAAGTGATATAAAGGTAAATAGTGATACAACAATTAATATTGTTGAAAAGATAGTATTTAGACCTTCTGAGGTAACCCCAAGGCATGGATTAGAATGGACAATCCCATATGAATACTCTGTTAAAGCGTTTAGAAGACCAACGAAGTTAACAATAAACAAAGTTTCGTATTACCCCCTTGGTAATGAGAGTCTAATTGTTAGAAATCAGTACTCTAGAACCGATGAGAGTGGATGGATTACACTTCGTATTGGTGATCCAGATAGATATATTAATGGTACATATGTTTACATCATTGACTATTCATTGAAATATACAGGGATATCATATTTTGAAGAGAATGAAGAAGTATATTTAAATATAATAGGTCCGGGATGGA
>DCUE01000025.1 GCA_002328465.1 Candidatus Dojkabacteria bacterium UBA2222 | reverse complement strand
ACTGTTATTTGCTCGAAGCAGATGATGGCTTTGTGCTTATAGATACCGGATTTTCCACAAAACGTATGTTTCTTGATGAAGTGTTGAAAAAAGCACTGAATAAGCCAGGAGAAGTATCTAAAAAGTTAAAGCTTGTTATTTTAACTCATGGCGATTCAGATCATGCTGGAAATTGTAAGTTCCTTGGAGAAAATTACGGTGCAAAAATCGCAATGCACTTTGAGGATTCTAAGATGGTTGAAAATGGGGATATGTCGTGGAATCGGAAGTCAAAACCTGATAAAATCTCTTTTACTTTCAGATTATTCACTCTTGCTTTCGGTAAGAATAGTGTTTTTGACACGTTTAAGCCTGACATTTACTTAAAGGACGGACAAAAACTAGCTGAGTTTGGTTTATTTGCAAAGGTAATTCATATTCCGGGGCATTCAAAAGGATCTATTGGTGTATTGACAAACGAAGGTGATTTATTTTGTGGTGACTTAATCTACAATTTTGCAGGTTTCAGTTATATTGATAATCTTGAAGACTTTAACGAAAGCATAAATAAACTGAAAAAGTTGGATATCAATATCCTTTACCCTGGTCATGGAAAACCATTTTCTATAAGTTATTTTAATAAAAAATTTGTGTAAAAAATACAGAAATAGCTGTTTTAAAAACAGTACTTATTGACGGACTTGATGTGGAATTTGAAGGGAAAGGTGTACTATAAATGTCCTCATAGGAAAGAACTCTGTGGATTAGTTAAAGCAAATTATCAAGATGAGAAGCAAGATTGGCTATGAGGAAGGATTCAAAAAGCATTACTCAAAAGCCATATCAGAACTTAGAATCAAAGGTAGATTAACGAAGGAAGAAGAAATAGATTGGCTCCGCGACCAGGACTCGAACCTGGAACCAAACGGTTAACAGCCGTTCGCTCTACCATTGAGCTATCGCGGAATAAAATATTATATATCCCAGACCCTATTCCTGCAATAATAATGTACTCTTGTATGCTTCGTACCTAGGATCTAGTAATGTTTTGATTACTTCAAAAGAAAGCGTATCTCCGTAAGGTAATATTCTTAGAAAATATATCTTAGAATATGAGTGTAACTCTTTAACTAAATGTTCAACAGCAAAACTACGATTCTCTCTTGCTACTATGTTAAGTTGAAGCAAAAGAGCCTGGTCTGTATCTCTCTCTCCAGTTAGAGACCATATCTCGCTTGGTACGAATGATGAGACAGCAACTGCACCTCCTGGGGTTAAGAAAAATCTAAACGAGGAATTTGTTTCTGGATTGCCCTTTTCAATATAGTATGGTTCTTCATCAAATTCCTTTTCAAAGAATAGTCCTTTATATCTATCAAGTATCTCTTGCTCATTATTAAATACCTCATTTGAGAGTCCATTATCTTTTCTGTCCATAGTCATAATAGATAATTTTATGGGTCTATTCTATACATTTCATTTAGAGATGTAAAGATTTTTTTTCTAACTAGAATAGAGTAAAATAGAATATATAAATTAATACATTCCCATTATGACCCAAGAAGAAATTCTAATTAGTTTTATAGGAATGGAACCCACAGAGCCACTAAAAAAGTATGTAATTGAGAAGCTTGGGAAATACAAACATCAATGGAGTGAAGCTACGAGCTTAGAGGTTTCTTTAAAACAGAATATAAATAGGAGAGGTGTTAAGAATGATTTTAGAATAGATATTACTGTTAAGTTACCTAAAAGTACTGTAAGAGTAGAGGTGAGTGGTGAGAATATGTATGCAAATATCGATGAAGCATCGGACACAATGGCTAGAAGGTTGAAGAGATATTCAGAAAGGATGACATATTGGGAAGGAGTAACGCCATGGAAGGTTCTGGAAGCGGATGCTCAATTAAAGGAAGTAGGGAAGATAGAGGAAGATCCTTACTCCGATTATGTGCCAACAATTGCTGTTAGAAAAAAGATTGAAGATATGAGCCCTCTTGAAGAGGGAGAGGCAATTGAGAGAATGGAGTTATTAGGATATGACCAATTACTTTTTAGAAGTAAGGATACGGGAAAGATATCAATGATATATAGGAGGGTACAGGGTGGATACGGTTTAGTTGAGCCTGCGGATACAAAGATATAAAAAGAAAGGGGAGGCTACCTCCCCTTTTCATTTCATATTCAAACTCTTTCTACTCTGCTGTTTCTTCTGCGTTCTTGTTTGCTTCGTTAAATATATTTTTAAATATATTAATAGTTGCACTTAACACTCCATATTTTGGTTTAGTAGTAGAGTTATCTTGAATCTTGTATTCATCCTTTAGAGATTCTAACCATGTATATTTTCCATTCTCAACCTGCTGTTGAACATATATATCTTCAACATCGTCTCTGAATAGCTCATAGTCCAACTTCTCTCCCTCTTCTAAAGCTGCTGTCTCTTCTGGAAATATTACTGAGCTATACTGCTCAAAGAATGCTTTAACATCATCATCTGTATATTCCAATGTTGGTTCAACAATTTTTCTTGCAAGTATATCTAACTCTATTTGATCCTTTAATTCAGCCTCGGTTATATTGTTTGCAAGAAGTGCTGATTGATATGCCTCTTCTCCACCAATACTGTCAATAATTTCTTGTAATCTTGAATCTATATCTTCTTTAGATACAGAAATATCTGATTTCTTAGCCTCTAGCTTTATTAATTTCTCATCAATCAATTGCTGAGCAATTGTAGCTCCATATGAGGATTCCAATCTCTTATGATATTCATTTTTAGAGACTCTTGATCCATCAATTACAGCAACACTGTAATCATTGTTAAGATATTGAACAAAGAGGTCTACAAGTATGAAAACTACTACTCCGGCAAGTACCATTAAAGCAGTTTTCCATATTTTACTTGATAGGATATTTTTTAAATTAGGTTTACTAAACTTTACTTTGAGCTTAGGAACTTTAATCTTAGAGAAGTCAACATTAGGTTTTTTAATCTTAATGATATTCTTTGGGGAGTTTTTTGAAGATTTGTTCTTTTTCTTAACTTTTATTTTTGCCATCTGGCTATGTAATGATAAATTAAAAATAAACTTATAGTGAACTAGGAAAGTTTATCAAAAATATTTAAGAATAGCAAAGGGTAATTATTGAAGATGATAGTATGCTGTTCTAAGACCATTTGGATGTTTAACAACAGCGTATGTATCTCCACATCTATCCTTTCCTTTATAAAGGGTTCCTTCCATAGCTGCATATACATTTGCACCGTATCCATT
>DCUE01000052.1:1259-4196 GCA_002328465.1 Candidatus Dojkabacteria bacterium UBA2222 | reverse complement strand
CCTTGTGCTTTATTTGCAGCAACCCAGTCACACAGCATTTCTGTTAAATATGGTTCTTGAATAGGTAGTATTTTTACCCCATTAGTGTCATTAGGGATTACCCACCATTGCCAATGATGTCTATTTCTTTTTAGATGTAGTAACCATGCGAAATCAAACTCCTGGTCTCCTGTATCTACTGGTTTACAGTATCCATTTTTATGACCTTTTTTACATTGGAATTTACTATTCTTACCGTAAAAGAAATTGGCATAGTATGGGAATTCACTTGGGAAGAATTTACTTAAATCATGTACTAAGCCTCTCCAGATTAAACCAAACTTAAAACACTCAAGCATGACATACCATTTATGTCGTAATAGATACTGTATATATTTTAATTTATTTTTCATATTAGTTATAAATAACCAGTATAGAACATGGTTCTTTGCACGGTTAAAAAACATAGATTTATAAAGACAGGATATAGATTTTATATGTATCTATACGATGTGGTGGAATACACGGATTCTACCGATATTCCGAGATGATTATACACTATATCCAGGAAAAAGTTAGAAGTCTGAGTTTATATATCTTAAGATGGTACTCAGGAAGCAATAGCAGAGCTTCTCTTTATAGATATAGCATTTCCTTCTATAAGGGCTTTTGATATTTTTTCTAATGCAAAACTTAAGTCCCTTTGATATTGGCTTTGGGATATTCCCATTCTCTTTGCAGCTTCCTCTTGATCTATCTTTTCTATATACCTTAATCTAAGTGTTTCAAGCTCTTCATCAGTAATCTTTACCTCTTCTAAAGAGGATAGGGGAATACCCCTTGGTTTAAAGTAGGTCTCATCAAATTGGAATCCTAATCTTCTTCTACATCGTTGTCTCATATTTCCAATTATACTAATATTCTTTTTTAACTACAAAAGACACCCTTCATAGGGGTTCCACATTTTGGACAATTTACTTGTGTACAAGGTATTCCTCTTGTATGTGATTGTTTGAAACCACATTTAGGACATGTACACTCTTTTGTTCCACCGACTTTTCTACCTCTTAATCTAGGAAGAAATCCTAATTTTCTTCCTGTAAGTGGTCCTTGTCCTAATGGTCCTGTTCCGTCTAAGTTTGGCATATTGTATATATAATAATTTATTCGGGTATATACCCATATCTAAATATACAACAATTTTAATAATGGGTCAATACCCAATTGGAATTTCTAGTTTGAAATGGAATTACTAACTAATATCAATCTTCTTCTACCCAGATACCTCCTGGAACAGCATTACAAGCTTGATTGGCATATACAGTATTTTCTTCAGAAAAAGGATCTCCTCCAATATTGTAGTGCCATGTAATCATGTCTGTTTCTGAACCTGGCATTATTCTACAACCACCCATATTAGGAATAGGGCATCTTTCATTAGAATATTCTCCATCAGTGCAAGCCATAGCTATTGTCTCTTCTGTCCAATAGTGTCCAAAATATTCAATGCATGTACTTCCAATATCTATAAGATTGCATGAACCTCTAAAAGTTGTTGGAGAACCTTCTTCTCCACTTGGTACTAAATCTTCTGTATCAGTTATCATTCTTTCATCTAAATCGGGATCAATATCTTCTGGGGAGAATCCTTTTGCAATGAATACGGCAAAGAGGATAGCGGCGAGTGTAACACCTGCATAAATAAAAGTATTTTTATTCATTTGAATACCTCCAATAACTAAGTATACCAAAATTTTAATATATAATCTGATATATTTAAATATGAGATTTAATTTTTTCAAATTTATAAAAATGGATTTTGAAAATGGTGAAAATTTACAATGGGAAGGAGAAGAACCAACCTCACTAGCTACAGATTTAGTTGATAAAGGAATAGTAAAGGAAGGTACATACCTCTTAGATATGGGATGTGGCTTTGGAAGAAATTCTAATTGGTTAGCTAATCAGGGAGCTATTGTAGATGCGATAAATATTAATGAGGAGGAATTAGGTAAAGCAAAAGAAAGAGCAGAGGGATTAGGTGTTGCAGTTAACTATGTTAAAGCTGATGCAGGATCACTACCTTTTGTAGATTCATCATTTGATGTTTTGTTAGATGCTGGTTGTACTCATATGTGTGATAGAGAGACTCAGGAGAAGTCAGTTAAAGAGGCAGCTAGGGTTGTAAAACAGGGTGGATATATACAGTATTTTGGATTCTCAAAAGAACATCCGTCATATTTAAGGAATCCTAATAGTTCTCAATTCCGTGATTTAGAAGATATTAAGAGACAGTACGGAGAGTATTTTGAGATTGTAGGAGAGCCTGCTAGAAAAGAGTGGACACATGGGAATGACAAACATATAGGGTTGGAAATCCTAATGAAGAGGAAATAGGTTAGAAAGCATATCTCAGAAATATACTACTTCAACTATTTTATAGACATATTAAATAACTTCCACTGTTCACCTTCTTGTATCATCTCTATTTCAATAGTCCAATTTTCAGAATCATATTCAAGAGAGTATGTTAATGTTGCAGTAGTAGAGTCATTTGTAGTTTGAATACTTTTTCCTGTAACCTTTGCTTTATCAAGTCCCATCACCATATATTTATCCTGGAAACTTTCAAACTCTTCAAGAGAGACTGCTGCTTGAAATTGAGTAGAGGTTGAATCATATACTGTTTGTGCATCTTCCGTTGTGAATGCAGTTAAGAATTCATTTGATGCTTTAAATGGTTCTTTTGTTGCAGAATTAACTATAAAGAATATTAATGCAATAAAGCCAAAGAATACGAATAGGGATATTAAGATAATTAAAAGAACCTTGTTTGATTTCTTAGGAGCTACTACAGTTGGAGTCTCTGTTACAACTTCTGGTTGAACAGGCTGCTGTGTAGGCATCACTGCCTCTGGCTGTGGATTAACTATATCTTCATTCATAGTATGAATATGA
>DCUE01000052.1:0-1219 GCA_002328465.1 Candidatus Dojkabacteria bacterium UBA2222 | reverse complement strand
CCTAGACACTCTTCCCAATGTTCACACTTAGAACATTTATTACATTTAGTCCTTTCCCTATCTCTAAACACTTTAAATCTGTTTTCCCAAATATCAACAAAGTTATCCTTTCTAACATTACCCTGTATTAAATCTTTGTTTCTGGGAACATTTGGACAAACAAAGATATCCCCGTTATGTAATATACTCCCTATGGTTATACCTGTTAGACAGTAGAAGTAGTGGTCTCTCACCTCTCCCTCATACTCTCCTAAATATCCTGCGCATCCGTAGGTGACTGTTAATCCTTTCTCTTTTCTTTTCTGTTTAATAAAATCAAGTAAAGTTTTAAATTCATCATCATCTAGTAATAGATCTTTACTATCTTCTGCTCTCCCAATGGGGTCTACATTCATAACTCTCCAAGAGTGTAGGGGTAGTTTAGAGAATTCAATATACATCTGTTCTAATTCTGGAATGTTCTTTTTACTTACTGTTGTAGTTATTTGTAAATGTTTAACAAAGTTCTCTTTTGCAAGTAGCTTAATACCATCAATAGCCCTTTTGTAACTACCGGGCATTCTACGGAGCTCTTCATGTGTTTTACCAATACCATCTATACTTACAGTAGCAGTTTCCATTCCTGAATCTTTCAATTTCTTAACACTTTCTTTGTTTAATAGGTAGCCATTAGTAACCATACCCCAATGGAAACCCATAGATTTAGCCTCTTTCATAATTTCAAATAGATCATTTCTGAGTAATGGTTCTCCTCCTGTTACTGCAATCATTATTTGAGAGGCATTGTATACAGAAGAGATATCTTTAAATGTTTTTAATATTTCTTCTTTAGTTAATTCATTTTTAAAAACATTCTTACCTGCACAGCTTCCACAGTGAGCACAGAAGAAATTACAATTGAGAGTACACTCCCAGAAGAGTGTTGTAAGGGGATGTTTACCTAGTAGCCAATCACGATCTTTTTTATGAAGCCAATATCTTCCTTCTTTAACAATTTCTTTAAGCATGTTTCTTCTTGTTCTTTTTCTTTCGGAAGTAGATTACTAGACCAACAGTAAGAGCGATAGGGAGGGTAGCAATTAAGAGAATCTGAGGAAGTATATCAAATAGCTGATTAAAGGGAGTTAAGGGTGGACCATATGCTGGTACTGGTGGTGGTCCATAGAGTTCTTGTATAGATGTTAGTTGACTTAGTATTCTCATATTAGAGTTATTTCTT
>DCUE01000066.1 GCA_002328465.1 Candidatus Dojkabacteria bacterium UBA2222 | reverse complement strand
TAAGTTCTCCCTCTATTTCCATCTTCTCAGACAAAGAACCTGCAGACATAGCCTTAGCCCTCATCTCCGTTATTTCCCTAAATGTTTCTTTCTCATGTGTAGCATAACCTTTTACAATCTCTACAAGGTTAGGAATCATGTCATATCTCTGCTTTAAGAAAGTTTCAATATCTGAAGAAGCTTCGTCAACAACGATTCTCTGTTTTGCCAAACGGTTATAAAGCCCTACTAAAAGAGCAACTAGCAAAACTATGGCTATTACTGCGTAAACCATAAAACTAAAACAATAAATTTATTGGTATCATTCTAAATTATTTTTGTTCCCTTTGCAATTTTTATATGTAAGAACCCTCTCAAAATTTTAGAGCTATTTCTCATACAAAAATTAACCTTATTACAAACATTTTAAAATTTCTTGACAGTAGAAATTCAAAGCAAGTATTCTACTTATAGACCTAGACTAGGTTACAGTAGTAGAAGAAATTATATTAGGACAGAAGTACAGTGCTAGAAACAATTGAATATGTCTGCAAAATTGAATAAGTTCCGAATCTCGTAGGGTGCAAAAAAACACCCTATTTTAATATACGACTAGCTTAACTGGGGCGTGAGCATGCAAGAAGAAGGAAACCTGAATCAAGTAAATATAGCAAAAGCAGAATTCTCTCCAAAATATGAGAATTGGTTTGAGGCAACTTTTGAAGATGAGACAATGGAAATGCGTCTTAGGGATCTTAAGAAAGAGATCTTTAACGACAAAATAACTTCAACAGGAAGAAAGTTTTCCGACATTCTAGTAACCACTGAGGAGTTAGCAGAACAAGGAAGATATGTATTTGGTCAGGAGGAAGTTACAGAATATGAATCTAAAGAATCTCAGGAGAGAAGGGCTAGGACATTATACAAGGGAGACCTATTTGAACCGAAGATTATTCTAAAGAACATAGTGTCATCATCCCAGCGTGAAAACAGAGAGGAAGGACTTAATAGACCTGAATATAAAAAATCTATACAGCGAGAGGTTGTTAAATATCTTGTTACCTCCGGGTGTTCAATAATCGAAGCATTAAGCCTTCTTGCAAAAAGTACACAACTTGCAACAAACGAACAGTGGATTACACAAGAGGAATGGGTTGGAGAAAACAAATTGAATTCGGAAGATATAGATGTAAAACTTGCCAGAAAATATGCAGATATTTTAGAAATAGATCTGAATGATCTTCTTCTTCATCAACAGAGGGTAGAAAGAATAAACTCAAGTAGTCCTACCTATATAAATCAACATGACCAACATATAGTACCCTCTTCACAAGGTGGCTTATCACAGAGACCTGTGGCAATATCATCTCACTGGTTTGAACACTCTCTTTTAGCAAGTGACTCTGCAGAGGCACTCTCAATACTATTAGCAGAAAAAGAACTTGGTACAATAGAGGATCAGAAAGCTTTAGACAAAATGGTTGAACTAACCTTTTTTGCCTACCAAATAAACTCTCAAGCAGCAGAACTTCTTAGAGAGTCCATACCTCTGTCCCCAAGCCTTTCTACTAAATATATTCTTGAAAAAAGGAAAGAGATTTGTACAGATGCTAGGGCAATAATAAATAAAACAATACTTCTAGACCAGAACAATCATCTTGATATCCTATCAGAAGAGGATATAGAGACATTAGTGTCTTTGGCTGAAAAAATAAGCAAAAACAGGGGAACACTTGAAGAGGAAGAAGATAAAGAGGTTCTAACAATTGATGAAACCATTGCAATTGAAAAGCTTGAACTAGTTGTTGAACTTTTAGATAGGGATTCTGCAATCAACAAACTTAAAACATCTCTGGATAATCTTGGTAGGATAGGGAAAACACCACGAGGTTTGTTAGGATATATAACTAAAGAGGAATTCCAAACGGTATTAATGTTAATAAAAAAACTTGAATCAGGACATAAAGCTCTCTACCTACATAATATGAATAAACAGGAATACCAAGCTGTTCTCTCACTACAGCAAGCCTTAGATGAAGAGATCTTAATAAATATCGCCGTTCCAACAAAAATAAAAAATGTTAGACCTGCATGGAGATACAGATTAGATTTAGAATCAATAGGTGATGTGTTAGTGAATCCCTACGATGATAGGGGACTTGAAATTAGAATGCTTTTAGATGTTTTACAAGAGCCGGTTTTTAAAAAAATCTTTCCGACCGGTTCTCCTCCCAGAAGAAATGATTTTACAAAAGAGCAATTACAGGAAGATATGTATCTTTCAGATAAAGTCTATGGTGATCTTCGTTATGTAAAAGTATTAGAAGGTGTGATTGCAAACAATATGCTTGATGAATATTACAAATCTCTGGGAGTTGAAAATAAAAAGGAGATGTTGGAAGCAATGTTTCCTAGTGAAAATGCCCCGGAACCTCCAAGTGCATTACAGAACGTAGATAAGGCTGCAGAGTTAGTGTACGAAGCTGTTGTTAATGATAATAAAATTGCAACAATAGGAGACTGCGATCAAGATGGTTTCTTTGCATCAATCAATTGGAGATGGATATTGGAACACGTAGGAGTAGAAAATGTGGAACAGAAGTTTAATACAAGACTTGAGGGTCATGTGGTTCAACCAATAGACTTGCTGAACCTAGCTCTCAAAGATACCGGTCTTGTGATTATTAATGACACAGGGTCTAGTGAACAGGATACTAGGACATTTTCATTAATTAAAAACGGTGCTAAATCTGTAGAGGACCTTCTTTTCTTTAGAGAGAATATGGAGTGGATACAAGGCTACGACGATTTAACAGAACATGAACGCAGACAGATTAAAACAAAGCTAACAAGGTTTATTAATGAACATAAGGATTATGGAGAAATAAATATAACAGAACTTCTTGAGATAGGATACACAACCGGCCAGAGATATACCGATGATTTCGGTCTCACACATTCGGTGTACAAAACACTTGGTGATTATTCCCCTCTTGTTCGCTTTTTAAAAGGTTTTCCTGATCTTAATATAATTGTATGTGACCACCACACACCATCTATAGAAGCCATTGAATATTTTAGGGGAAACAAGGATGTAATAATGGTCAACCCTGAATGGGTACGCACAGGATATGAGGAGGAATTTGTTAAAGAAATGAAACTAGCCCTAAAGCCCAATGATAAAGGAGAAGTAAATATTGAAGAGATAAACAGAGTACAGAGAAGATATACTTGTTATCCGGAATCAGACATTGTAGGAACAGTAACTTCCGGAAAGGTAATTGGAAGATTTCTTCAACTACTGACAGATGATGAAATCGTTAGAGAGGATGCAACAGAAATCTACTCTCTGGATGCTCAAAGCCGTAAGAATAAATATAGAGAACTTGCAGAGATTGTATCTAAAGATTCTTCTCTTCCAACCGAAATACACATAAGATTAGATGAAGATACAGATATAGAATTATCTCTAGAAGGTTTATGGCTAGAGAAAGCCCCAATGGGGAAAATAAGTTCAAGAATAAAACAATCTGTAAATTCTCTCGGATACTACATTAAAGAAACAAAACAGAATAGTTTAAGCAAAGAAGAAAATATTGAATCACTAAGGAAGCTTGAAGCAAGATGGGGATTAGCAATTAAAAACAAAGATAGTTTTCTTGAATATATAAAGCAAGAAGGATTCTTTTGGGATAAAGATTCTGTAATTAGTCACACAATAAACAGGATAGATAAAGTTTACACAGATAGAATAAAAGAAACAAAAGAGAAAGAAATTCTTAGCAAAGGAGAGCTTCGCTTCTATCTGGATTATGCTGAGAAACTGCCAAAATCATTCTTCTTACTCTCAAGAGAAGAAAAAGAAAGATATATTCTTCCAATTCTATTAAAGCTATCTACAGAAATAGACAATACGACAAGGATAGAGGCGATAAATGGCAATTTTTCTATTGATTTAACTGGTATTGTTCAAAGATCCTTACTTCCGGATGACGACCCTAATAAAATCTTCAACCTCAGAGATCTAAAAATTCACCTATTTGATTTAATAGAGCAAGGATACGAAAAAAATGGTGGGATACCAGAAAATTCGAAAACAGGAAAAATTCCAGACAAAAGAGCAAAGGTTAGATACGAAGGGAATAAGATTTGGAATAAAATAATAAATAGACTACAAGATAAGGATAAACTTCCACCTATGGAAATGAGAGTTATGGATTCTTTCCTTAAATATGGTCCATACGGTCTTGAATTTATTAATTTAACAGAAGCCACTGCAACATTAGGAGATGGTGGTTCTGTTGATCTGGGTAAAGGTAGGGAAAACAGAGCTATTGTAAGAAAAGGGATGAATGCAATAGAAAAATTTACGGATGATTATTGGGAAGCAAGTGGTCAAAAGAAAAGTGAATTGAAGCGAATACAACCTGAAATCCTTCGTTTAATTAGGACTTCTTTGAGAGGTACTCATGTTAAATCTGTTAACTGGCACTTATCTAGACTACTAACCCATGGAGTTTCTGCTTTTGTTAACGCTATGTACAGGAGAGGTAAGGAAGAAAGGCCGGAAAGAGCAAAGGAATTTTGGACAGAAGCAGCAGATTTTTGTATACGCAGATCGGATAATGAAACAACAAGGAGACATAGGCATACTCTTGTGTATGCTCAGGAAGTTTCCATAGAACGAAGGGAGGAGCTTTTTGCACAAATAGCCAAAGATTTAGATAAAGATCATGGGGAATTAGAGAGACCAATAATAATAACTAAGCTCGAGGGTCGAAAATATATTGACCCGACAAAAGGTCTTAGGGGTTTAATAGCCGGTCAGGTTGCAGGAAGATATGAGAAGCCGACTATGGTTATAGTAGAAGAGAAAGCCGAAACAATTGATACCCCCGGAAGATATAGCGTATCTTTCAGATTACCTGCAAAAGGCAATGTTGCTGCAGATATGGTTCAATTAGGACTGGCAATAAATGAAGTCCCTGGGGTAAAGATACTTGCTCATGGTGGGCATCCGGAAGCTGCAGGAGGTACATGGGAAGTTAAGGGAGGGATAGAAAGGATGCATGAGGTTTTAGATCCAATATTTTCAAAATATGAGATAGAAAATCCGGATGCTGGGATAGTAAAGATTGAAGAGGTTATAGAGAAAACTGCACAAGGTCTTGAGGATGATGGTTGGGGATATTTAGGTGATTATAGAGAATATGTAAATACTTTTGATATAGCAGATACTATTGCTACAAATATGTACAAGCAGACAAATCCTTATGGTGTTAATATGCCGAGTTTGACGATTGAGTTTGAAGATTTAACCGTTGTAAGTAGATCTAATGGTGTAAAGAATGACGGAGAGGAATATATTAATTTAATAGTTAGAGATAAGAGAGGGAATGTTAGAACAATGAGGCTTTTTAAAGATTTAGCTAACCTAAACCAAATTCACAAAGGAGATAAGGTTACATTAAGGGCACAACCGATTATGAGGCTGAGACCACTCGAAGAAGGAAATCTTGAATATAATTGGCCAATACCATGGAATCCGGACGAAAGGATATCTGCAAGTGTGGTGGTGGGACAAAAAGCAAGGCCACATTTGGATATTGAAGAAATTGTTAGTATAAAAGAGAATGGCTAAAGACTTGCATAGGAATTACTACCTAAGTGGTCGGGGAGACAGGACTTGAACCTGCGACCTCTGCGTCCCAAACGCAGCGTTCTAGCCAACTGAACTACTCCCCGAGATTGACGAATTCTAACATAATATCTTAAAAAAGGGGAGAACTTATCCCCCCTTTTTAAAACCTTTAGATCAGATAATAAGACTTTCCTAGAAAGCTCCCATCAACTTTAATGCCCAACCTGATACCACAGAGACATCAAATCTCTCACCCCTTGAAGCCTTCACCATTGCAATAATTATTACAACCCACATCAAAATCATAACAGGTGTAGCAATAGCCCAACCAATTACTGGAATAATGCTAATGACAAACCCTACAATTCCCAAGATTGTAAACTGTGCACCCATATACCTTACAAATTTGTCCTCTTTTTCAACAAAGAAAAGAATTAATCCAATTAAAGGAATACAGGCTAAAATTGCCATAACCTTGTTCGCTTCATTGAATTTAATCTCCTCTAATGTGTAGACCTTTTTGGCTTGTTTTTCTTCTGCCATAATAAAATAGAGATTTTAAAATTAATATATGCAACAGTATAGTATCAAGAATAATTTTATGCAAGAGAGAAAATTTCAAGAATATTTCTATAGGCACTTGTATACCCATTGAATATGAGGGTATACTAGTTTATTAACTTATAAATCATAAAGAGAAGATGGGTGGTATACTGACAAAAAAGCAAGAGAAAGTTCTTAAAACAATTAGAAAGTACTATCTGGATACTGGACAAGCACCATCTTTGGGTGAATTACAGGAGTTTCTAGGGATATCTACAAAAAGAGGTGTTGTTAATCATTTAATTGCTCTGGAGAAAAAGGGTTATATTATTAGAACCGGAAGCCCAAGGGGTATACATGTCGTAGATAACGATGAAGATATAGTATACGAATACCTAATTGGAGTACCTATTTTGGGATACGCCAATGCAGGGACTCCATTAGTTAGAGCAGAAGAGGAGAATTTAGGATATATTAAGATAGACCCTAAGTTAATAAGTAAGAAAACCGACCTTTTCGCCCTTATTGTTAAAGGTGATTCAATGGATCTAGCAAAAATAGAAGATAAAAATATCGAGGAGGGAGATTACCTAATAGTTCAAAAAGATGCAGAAATTAAAGATGGAGATGTCGTGGTTGCTATTATAGATAATAGTGCAACTGTTAAGAGGTTTAAGAAGGGAGATAGAATGATAACTCTTTACCCGGAATCTAGTAACCCTCTTAACCAACCAATCTTTCTGGACAAAGACACAGATGTTATGTTCAATGGGAAGGTTATAAAAGTTTTAGAGAATCCTATCTAATCTGAACATTCTCTACATACTTTTCTAT
>DCUE01000037.1:2034-3013 GCA_002328465.1 Candidatus Dojkabacteria bacterium UBA2222 | reverse complement strand
GTAATACCCTCCTTAGAAAGCATTGTAGAGAGGACTTCAGATTTCTCTACAGAGGTAGTACCAACTAATACTGGTTGACCTTTCTTGTGATGCTCTCTAATATCTTCAACTATTGCTCTAAACTTACCCATCTGAGTTCTATACACAACATCGTTGTAATCTTTTCTAACAACATCCCTATTAGTAGGAACCACTATCGTATCTAACTTATATATAGATGCGAACTCTTCAGCTTCAGTTAATGCTGTACCTGTCATACCTGAAAGATATGAATACAACCTAAAGTAGTTCTGTAAGGTAATTGTAGCCATTGTTCTACTCTCTCTCTTAACTTCCACTCCCTCCTTAGCCTCAATAGCTTGATGTAACCCCTCACTATATCTTCTTCCGGCAAGGGCTCTTCCTGTAAATTCATCAATGATTAGTACTTCACCATCTCTAACCATATATTCATCATCTCTTTTATAAAGCTCTTTAGCTTTAAGAGCGTTATCCAAATGATATGTTAGTTGAGCATCTTCATATATATTCTTTATCTTTAAACTCTTCTCAACAAAGTCTATTCCCTCATCTGTTAAAGATACTGAATTGGATTTCTCATCAACAGAGTAATGTTTCTCAACATGCAAAGCATTTACTAAATTAGCAAACTGTTTGTACATCTCATTAGATGCTTGAGCACTAGTAGATATGATTAGTGGAGTTCTTGCTTCATCTATTAAAATTGAGTCAGCTTCATCTACAATTGCAAAATATCTTGGACCCTGTACCCTATCCTCTAATTTCCCAACCATATTGTCTCTAAGATAGTCGAAACCGTACTCATTGTTAGTTCCATATATTACATCACATCCATACGCTTCTTTTTTGCTACATTCAATTAGATTAACACCACTCATGTGATCATATTTAAGTCTTCCTGCTAATTTTGCTTTCTTCTCTCTTTCCTCTATTAACTCCTTAGCTTCATCTCCCTTTA
>DCUE01000037.1:0-2027 GCA_002328465.1 Candidatus Dojkabacteria bacterium UBA2222 | reverse complement strand
ACTAAGTGAGCACCTCTACCAGTTAATGCGTAAAGGTACAAAGGTAGGTTAGCTGCTAATGTTTTACCTTCTCCAGTAAATAGCTCCGCTACTTTGTTATCAAACAGTACATATCCAGCCATAACCTGTACATCAAAGTGTCTATGGTTAGCCACCCTATTAGATGCTTCTCTTACAACTGCGAATGCTTCTGGTAATATTTCTCTTAATCTACTCTTCTCTTCATCCAAAATCTTCTTTAATTCTACCTTGTTGTATTTATTGAAATCTTCTCTACATGTTTCAAGATCTACATTAAGAATTTTTCTAAAGTAAGCCGTTTTATCTCTTAACTCAGTATCTGATAGCTTACTTATATCTTCTTCAAAAGAGTTAATACCCTCTACTATCTTTTGAACCTTCTTTATTTGTTTTTCGTTTGAATCGAACAGTCCTTCGAATATATTTATCATAGCTTCTGATTATATCAATATTTTAATTTACTACAAACACAATTCAATACTTTGTAATATATACCTCTTACAATGTATATATGCTCTCCCTACTTTTAACTTTACTCCCTATATGGACAAGTAAAGAGATATTTCCTACATGGGCTCCTTTGGGAGATGGTTATGAGTATGTCTTGGAGATCTCTACTGATCCAGAATTTAACAGTATATATCTTACTACACTTCCTACAACAAATAGTAGTACATCTGCAGTAATATCTAATACCAACAAATATTATCAAAGAATTAACTACTACATACCTAATTCCAATATCTCTGGTTCAATATATCTAGGTCAATTCTATATCAATCTAGAGCATGGATATTACGGAGAAGATATTGTTGAGTTTCCAAACGAAGAGGAGATTCCTAAACCTACTCCAATATATGAAGAGGAAGAGCCAATATCAAATATACCAGATCAATATATCCTAAAATCAGAATTAGATTTCAGAGGAGATATTCCTAAGCAAGATATATATGAGTCTGTATTGGGTATAGATACAAGGGTTTGTAATATCTCTTTACTCAGAGAAGATTCAACGAAGGTAATATATTGGGATTGTGATATTGATATACAGATATCTAATATTAAATATTTAGATTGGGAAGAATATATCTCTTTAGAGATACAGGGTGTATATCCTTTTATTATATCTTCAAATATTAAGGTATATGAGTGTAAGGGTTTTTCCTTGTTTGATCCTTCTACTTGGTTTGGTTGTAAAAAAATATTAACAGATACATATATAGGTGATAGTAAATTTATATATTCAGCCAATACCTATTTAAACAATATCTCTCAGAAAAACAGCTCCTTTGCTTTTATGGATACCTCTTTTTTTGTTAAGAATTCCTTCCCAAAAGACATCTCTAAAGAAAGCATATATTTAAAATTTAATATGTATTCACAAGTAAAAGGAAAAACATGGATAGATATTAATTACAGTATTAAAAAAGATATTCAATTACCTAAGTTAGAAAAAGCACAAAGTATGAAACCATTCTCTTTTCCATTAGATAGGGATATTGGTGTAACACAGTGGCACGGCTGTACTGTATATCAATGTCCTCACAAGGGTATAGATTTTGGAGCGAGATTAAACAGAGTAATCTCTATTGGAGATGGAAAGGTTGTAAATGTTGGATATGACAAATATGGAGGGGAGTGTAACCAGGGAGGAAAGTTTGTAATAGTGAAGCACACAAATGGTATGCACTCTGCATATATTCATTTAGATAGTTACAGTGTAAAGATTGGGGATTCCTTAAAGAAGGGCTCCTTTATTGGTATTAGTGGAAATACTGGAAGAAAGAATTGCCAACCTCTTGGATATCATCTTCATTTTGAAACTAGGAAAGCTCTTAGTTCCTCTACTCATGTTAATCCTGTTAACTATCTTGCTATAGATTGGAATGCTATTCCCACCATTGGATACAAGCAGTTTCCAGGTAGATTAGGCGGTGATAACCCTCATCCTAATTTTTAATTTATTAATATGTTTAAAGAGATTCTTTTTTACATTCTTTCTTTAA
>DCUE01000016.1 GCA_002328465.1 Candidatus Dojkabacteria bacterium UBA2222 | reverse complement strand
GAGATCTTTCAATATTTAGTGTATATTTACATTTTAATAATATTGATTTTAAAAATCTTACTAAAGAGGAAGTTTCAAACTATAAAGGGTATCTATCTAGTGGTAATCATTTGAAAGATTTAGATAGAATTAGGGTAAAATGTATAGAAAAGACTTTACCTACAACAAAAGGAAAAGATGAAGCTCCTAGAGGCTCAGGAAAGATATCGAAAATTTCCACTGGTATGAATACACCTGTAGATGAATCTGAAAATGTCATTGAGGACTTGGATGAGACTTCAGAGGTATATGAGGAGGACTTCCTAACCAAAATCTATAGTAAGGTGTATGGGTCGTTGGGTATACTTCAAAGACCATTAAATTCAAGAGCAAGAAGTACGAATGGTTTAGATGTTAGAAGTATAAATAGAATGTTGTCTGCTTTGAGGTCGTATTTGAAGTTTAGAATTGAATGGGATTTAGATATTCCAATTCCTCCTGACAGTGTAAAGATGGTTAAGGCAGATAAAAAGACTAAAAAAGTAGCTTCACTTGAAGATTTAACTAGATTAATAGAGGCACCTATGGAATTTGAAAAAGATGAGAAAGTAGCATTGCGAAATAGGTGTATGTTAGAGATGCTTTTTGCCACAGGTATGCGTATATCTGAGCTGATTAATCTTAATATTAATCAATTAAATACTCAAGGTAGACTATATATCACCGGTAAGGGTAAGAAAGAAAGAGCTGTATTTATGACTCAAAGATCTTTAGGGTGGTTGAATAAGTATTTGAGATTGAGGCTAGAGCACGCTTTTTCGGATAGAGAAAGGAAGGAACAACCAGGTATTGTAGATGAATTGTTCACAGATTTAGGTATAGAGAGTAAAGATATGAAACAGCGTGAAACATCTGAAGACATTTCACATTCAGAGGGTTTAAATTTAGAAGTTTTTGATAGTGAGAATAGGAAGTATATTAGATTAATAGAGGAATATAGAAAGAATAAATTTTTAGATAAATTTGACTCCCCTGCCCTATTCATCCCTTTTGTAGGAAGTAGAAGTAGAAAACCTAATGCAAGGATATCTACAAACTATTTTCAAGAAAAAATAGCGGATTATAGAAGGAGATTAGGAATACAGATACCTACCTCAGCACATAGTTTAAGACACGGTTTTGCAACATATATGGCTGAAGATGGTGCTAGTGCTGTAGCATTGCAAATACTGCTTGGTCATGAGAGCTTAGAAACTACTACTAAGTATGTACATGCAAGCGAAAAGTTTGCAGAAGAGACTGTTAAAAAGAATCATCCTCTAAAGTAAGGTATATATTCTTCAAAATCAGGTGGGTCCTCTTTCATCAAATTCCCTTCATAAGTTTCTATGATAACCCTTGTAAGATTTTCTTTTACTAATTGATTTAACTTATCGGTCCTTTCTTTAATAGTGCTTGTTATTGAATGATTTTCATCAAAGGAGCCTGTTTCAACAAGATTTTTCTCAAATCCTAAATTTTTCTCTTGAGGTTTAATACTGATTATTCCATTCTCTTGCAGAAATTCATTTACTGCAAGTGTAGGAGATTTACTGGTTTCATAGTAGACCACATGCGCGGGCCTTTTATCTGGGTCTTTGTTAAATATATTCTCCCAATATGTTTGAGAATCAATGCCTTCCTGAGTATGAAGGAAGCCATTCCCTGAAGGTATTGGTTTATTATCCCTTATTTCATATTTCGAACCTGTATAAGGGTTTACTCTTGCATCTTTTGGTAGGAATACGATTCCAGCATTTATAGAAATTTGGCCTTTTTCTGTCCATACCCATATATCATTCCATTTCTTCTCGGAGCCATGGGGTTTTTTAGAAATATCTTTCTCGGTGTCCGAGATTCCAAAGGCATACTGTGAGGCGATGAAATCAGATGGGAAGAGAAGGAAGATTTCATTCCCTGTTTCAGATCCATAAATAGAGTTTAATACTTCATTGGAACTAAAATGAATAGCACTCTTATCTACGATAAAGGGAACACTATTTATTTGATTACGTTTAGGATCTATTAAATACTGTATTTTTTTACTTACCTCTGCAACTCTTCTGCTAGTAGTGTATTCAGTTATTGCCTTTTTCATTATTAAGCTTTCAAATTCAAGAGATGTTTTTCTTTCTACCCATCTCCCATCTTCGGTTTTAATCGTACCGTGTACGTACCCTGGTAGGTGCTCTTTTATCGCAATGATAACATGTTCGTCTGTTATTTCTTTATTACTTTCCTCAATTAGTTTCTCAGCATCTTCCTTGGTGGGTTCTTTTTCTAAGCTTACTCCAACTATATCAGTAGTGCACTTTAGTTTCTGCTGGTCAAGGATAGAAATAAAACCGTCTGCTCTTTTTGATACATTATTTGCAAACATCTCCATTCCTCCTGCAACATGATCTCCAACTCCCTGTCTTGTAACATGTGCTAGATAGGAGGGAGAACCTAACTTCCATATATTAAGGTATTCCTCAAGGGATAATTGTGAAAGGTAATCTTCTGTGAAGATGACTTTCTTCTGTTCTGGACTTAGGATGTCTGTAGAGATAAGTTTTTTTATTTCCTTAAACCTTTTTCTCAAAGAATCAAACTCCGGTCTTGTTTCTATTTCTTTTTCTAATGCACTAATTGCACTATCTCTAATTCCGAGAGATTCTCCAATTTTGTGCCTTTCATTCTCAGAATTAATGTTATCTTCTTCTATCTCCAGCTTTTCTTTTTTGTAGAGAAATTTTATCCTGCTATTTTCTATTTCTTTTTCTCGTTGAGCATTTACTTCAATTCTGTCTTTGAGTGAAGCAGCTTGCTCTCTTTCTTCTTTATACCTAGTCTTTTCATCTTCTAAAGCGATTTCTCTTCCTTCATGGATAATTTTTGCTTCTGGGAAAACGTTTGCTCTCTGCTCTTTTAGAGAACCCCATTCTTTTGGATATTTTGTTTGTAATACATTCAGTGGGTTAGAAACTTCGTTTAAAATTTCATCTCGTTGAACATTTAAATCCAATGAACCAAGAAGAGTGGATTCTCCTGTAGTAAGAGAATCTTCCCCTATGTTCTTATTCTCTTGAAGAATCTCTTCCATTTATATACTGTCTTGTATTTTTTGAGCATCAGGGTCTTGCATATTAGACTCTATTGCAGCTACTGCTGTAGGATCTCCATCTTGATATCTTCGTAAGAGGTCTTTAGTATCTTTTGTAGCTTGGATAGTTTCCTTAAGGTATGTATTTAGTAACTCTAGCTTTTTATTCTCTACATCATCACCATATGCTGCGCTAAATACTTTATTTAATCTCTCTATGGCTTCTTCCTCGTTATTAGGTTGAGTTTCAAGCATATTTGCTAACTCTTCTAATTTAGTATCATCTTCTGATTGTTCTAGGGTATCAAGAGTACGATCAATTATCTCTTCTGTAGCAAGCATTAGAAGTTCATCTAACTTATCTTGAGTAAATCCTAAATCCATTAATTCTTGTTTTAATGTCTCAAATTCTGTTTTAGGGTCCATTTTTGTTTAATAAAAGTTTATTTATTTAATCATACTTATTAAATTCTGAGCACCTGGTGTATTCATATCGGTTAAAATTTCAACCAAAGATGGATTAGGATTACCCATTTGTATTGCATCTACAAAGGAGTTTAGTAATCTATGAGTACCACTTGTACCTAAGTTCTCTAAAAGAGCAGATCTAGTTATTCCAGCATTCTGAAGAGCTGTTTCTGCTAAATGAGGTGCCATCTCATGAACTCCTCCTACAAAGTTACTATGATTTGCAATTCCTCCTGGGAGATTTCCTGCTGGTGCATTTGCTAAGTTACCATTCCATGCACTTCCTGGTAAATCAACTCTACCATTTGAAGTTAAAACATTCTCTGTTAATGGTTCAGGTGATACTAAAGTTTCAGAACCTCCACCTACATTTGTAATATTCTCTGGTGTACCACCTGTATTAAGAGGTGTCTCAGGAGAACTTGATTGTGCTACAGCATCTGCGTGTGTAGTAGCTGATATACTCTCAGCTCCCTGTGTAGAACTCATCTGTTCTATTATACTTTGACCTCCCATAAAGAGGGACCTAAAAGCGAGACTACCACCGAATCCAACCATAAAGCCTCTTATAAATGGTTGTACATACCCTATTCCTGTCCTTATCTTATTTACTCTATTTAGTCTTCTTTCTAATACTGCTTTTCTATCTTGGTCTGTTTCAGCTTCAATTCTTCTTACTAAACTTTGACTGTTTCTTCTGAGTACATAGTCAGTTCCACTAGTTAATATATTAGCTCCAATTAAAGCAGCACCAACGGGTAAAGCAGCTGTGGAAGCAATCATAAGTCCAGTTCCTACTCCTGTAACTCCACCGGCAACTCCAGCAACTATTTTTGCTCTCCTAATATTTCTTTCTCTTCTCTCTCTATCCCTGTCATTTTCTTCTGGTGTTGGCTCTGGTGTTGGCTCTGGTGTTGGTTCCGGTGTTGGCTCCGGTGTTGGCTCTGGTGTTGTAAGTTTTCTAATAGCTTCTCTTAAAGCAACTATTTCTTCTCTCAAAGAATCTAATTTATTATGTAAACTA
Source organism: Candidatus Dojkabacteria bacterium UBA2222 (assembly GCA_002328465.1). Lineage (GTDB taxonomy): Bacteria > Patescibacteriota > Dojkabacteria > SC72 > SC72 > UBA2259. The sequence goes on along the minus strand of DCUE01000016.1, from coordinate 4,487 downwards.
GTTATTTCATCATCAGCTTTAGCTTTTTCCTTGTAGATATCTTCATTTGCAAAGAATGTTCTACCTGTATTTGATAGAGGAACATTTGCATTAAATCCTTCATTTGCCCTGTCATTTGAATCCAAGGCTTCTTGATGTAGTGCATCTTTTCTCGCTTTTTCTGCGATTTCATCCTGCCTAGCAAAGAAATCCTTGCCATTATCAGACATAGGTTTAAGATTATTAAAACCCTCATTTGCTTTCTTATTTGAATCTAATGCTTCTTGATGTAAAGCATCCCTTTTTGCATCTTGTGCTATTTGATCCTGCCTAGCAAAGAAATCTTGACCATTATCAGAAGTAGGTTTTAAATGTTTAAATCCTTTATTAGCTTCCTTATTTGAATTCAAAGCATCACTGTGAGCTAATTCTTTTTTAACTTGTGATACAAAATTCTCCTGTGATTTTGCATGATCCTCTTCAAATTGAGCCTTAATATCTTCTAGGTGTGTTGTAACCTGTGTCTCAGGATCGAGGGCTACTTGTAAATCTTCCTCAGAATCATATCCCCATCCGTTGGTCCCTTGCTTAGATTGATTCTGTGTAGCCACTAGCTTCTCCTCAGAATCTAATTCATCAAATACATTTGTAGAAGGTTGTGCAAGAGTAACGGGTGTTGTTGTAGAAGTATCTACATTATTATCAGAGCTTTCCCCTTTATTAGACACGTTTTCTAAGAAGGACATATTAATATATTAGTAAGATTAAATTCTAAATTCTTACCTAAAAAAAGTATAGGCAGATTTCTATTACTAGATTAATATTTAAAGTATCTAATGTCAATATAAAATAATCGTAGAAATATGTACATTTTTGATATACTATCTATATATGAAATTTAAAAAGATTAAATTACCTGAATTTAAGAAATTAAATTCATTCCTATCTAATAGATTTGGAGAAATATTACTTACATTAATACTCATATTAGTATCACTACTCTCTTTTAAAGAGGGTTTCTTTTTACTCTCTAATGATAACTACTCTCCTGAACTTAACCCTACTCTATCTGTACAAAGATATATAGAATCTCCTGCATGGAGAAGCTATAGAGTACTTGGATTTGCATCAGAGAGTGAACAGGCAGATGTATTTAGAAGTAGTATATTTGCAGGGTTAGAAACATTCCTACCTAATTGGAGTATAGGGCAGATATATTACTTACTATGTATGATTTTAGGCTCTCTTTCGATAGCATCATTAGTAAGGCATTTTCTTTTTAAAAGCGATTTAAAGAGATTCTCGAATTGGGGGTACTTAATTAGTGGTGTTACATACTTTACTACCCTTTGGAGTATGTGGTTGTTTTACCAAACAATGGCTCCATATATTAGTAATTTCGCATTTCTCCCTCTGGTTCTTTTGTGTATATATAAGTATGTGAGGAAGAGTAATATTAAAAATGCATTACTACTTTTCTTCTCCTCTATACTTTTTACCTCTACAAGTGTAATAGCTACACTGTTTGTTGTTGATTTTGCTTTCATATTTTTCTTTACTCTCTTTGTTACTCTTAGTACAAAGAAAAGTAAAAAAAGAAAAGTACACAGTATATTAAAAACATTAGGTATATTTTTAATAACTCAACTATTCTGGATATTACCATTCATTCATTACACTCTCTCAACAAGTAATGACATCATAGATTCATATACCAATCGAACTATTACATCAAGTGTCATTGATTTAGAAACAGATATGCAAACAGTAATTAACTCTGCTAGATTTTACAATCGCTCACTGTTTGATACCGATGATGAGAAATATATATTCCCAATGGCTGAGCTTTTTGAAACATATGATTTTTACAAAGTATTAGGCCTATTACCTGCTCTGTTTGGTATTGTTGGAATACTGTTTGCGATATTTAATAAATATTACAAATTACTCTTTTGGGGAGGTGTTGCTTTAGGAAGTTTGTTTTTAATTAAGGTTCTAAATCCGCCTTTCGCAATTTTTTTTGAATTTTTACAGGAGTATGTACCTCTCTTCAAACAAGTATTTAGATGGCCCATTTCTAAATTAGGAGAGATATATTTAATCTCCCTAACCTTTATCTCTACCTTTGGATTAATATATCTCTTTCAATTCCTAACCTCATTTGCCGAAAAAAAAGTATTAAGAAGAGTACTTACCCTTTCTCTCTTTGTAATGATTTGTGTACTCCAATTAATATACTCAGAGTACCTATTTAGAGGAGATACATTCCCTCAAAGAGCTACAGTACAGGTACCTTCTGAATATTTTGAATTAGGAGAATATCTTTCTACTAATGATTCAATATCTAGAATATATTACGCTCCTCCATCTAACAATAACTATTTTAGAAAGTATGAGTGGGGTTTCTGGGGTTCTCAATTCATCTCATACATTGTTCCTAATCCAATGATGGATGTTTCTCTAGCTATCGGTTCTAACTCTGGAGAGAAAGCTATGTTAAATATCCTCAATGTAGTTAGATCTCAAAGAAGTGAAGAGTTCCTTTCCTTAATGCAGAAATATGATGTAACGTACGTACTTTTAGATACGAGTATTAAAAGTGAAGGATACTCCTTTGATGTAGATATGAAAGCAATGGAGAGTATGATTTCTAAATATGAAAAGATATGGGAGAATGGCTCTCTTACACTGTACAAAGTTCCAGTAGCAAAGGAGAAAACATATACAGAATCACTCTCCTCTCTTTCTAATATGAATACATTCGTAAAAGATTCTCCACGTTTTCCTACTCTCTCTCCCATTGAAGTAGATTTAGAAAATATGGTAGTTAAGAAAAATGAGATCTCGGGAGAGTTTGAATATAAAGGGTATAGCACATATATGTACTCAAATATCTCTAAGGAGAACCTAAAGAATTTGCCAACCAAATTAGATTACAATGATAACAGGTTAAGTGTATATCCCTCATATCCATACGTGTATGGAGAAGACTCAGTAAAACCATTTCGTTCATATTCAGGTGAGTATGATTACTTTGTAGTAGGTAGAAGTGTATTTAAAAAAGATACCGTAATTGATGGTGTAACCATAGAGGAGAAGTATGGTTCTTTACCAGTAGTATATGGCTTAAAGGAGAGCTCCTTTAAGAGTATTAATATGTTACCAGCATTCCTAAAAGCAAAAGGTAGTGATTGTTCTGGAGGTAAGGTATTAGAAAGTACATTTGTAACCCCACAGGAAGTTACTTCTGGTTTTCAATTAAAAGGAACTAGTGATTCTCCATGTGTATTTACCAATATACCAATAGATATTAAGGAAAGGAATGTATTAAGGGTACAGATAAATTGGGAAACAGAGAGTCAAAGCTACCCAGGTTACTGTATATATTCTGAAACAAGGAAGAGATGTTTAAATGAACAGAAATATTTAGCTTCAGATTCACTCTACGGTGATGTAGATTTGCTTCTTAATGCCGTAATTGAAAAAGGTGAACAAGTTTCTTTAATACTGTATACAAAAAATATAGCTAACGATTTTAATGCGCAGTCTCTTTTTAGAAGTATTAAGATATCCTACTCCCCTCTTAAACAAAATCTTAAACCTCTCTTACAATCAGATGTATGGATACCAAAAGATGTATTCTTAGATGATGGTAATACATATGAGGTTCGTATACCAGTTGTACTTGGAGAGAATGGAGACCTTTATACAGGTTCTAATACACTATATTTAGTATGGGAGCCAAGTAGATCTGATTCAGAGACAACAATATTTGAAGTAAAGAGTAAAGATGGATTGTATCAGAAAGTACAGTATGATTTTGTTAATCAAACTGCTAATCTCTTTTCTACAAACAGTAAGGCTAAGTATTTAATATATTGGAGAGGAGAAAATATCTCTAATATACCTTCTTCACTTTGTTTAATATATCAAAGAGAAAACAAATGTTGGCATCAAGATATGCTTTCCTCACTATCTGATTCTTCATATTTAAATATTTTAAACCCTTCTTCAAAAGATGGCCTTTTAAATGTAATATATGGTTCTACTAGTTACGCTTTACCAACAGAAAACATATTAAAAGAATTCGCCTTTATGCAATTCCCTACCTCTTGGAATGGAGTTATGTATACTCAATCTAAGCAAGATGGATATGTAGAGTATGAGATGAGTAATATATTTGAATCTCCTAATTCAACATATTACAAAGTAATTAGTGGGGAGATAGATGGGAGTAAGAATACACTCCTCTCAATACCTCAAGCTAGCTCTTCTGGTTGGCTAGCTATCGAAAGGGATGGGATACTGTTTAAGATATTAGAGAAAGACAGAAGAGTAAGTATTAATGATTGGAAACAGGCTTGGGATATATCTAATATGAGTTTTGATAGTATTACAGTAATATATTGGCCTAACCTACTCTCCTACTTTGGATATATATTAATACTTTCCCTTGGAGGATATTTAATTGTTAATTTAGTAAAAGAGAAAAGAAATGGAAAAAAGTA
>DCUE01000005.1 GCA_002328465.1 Candidatus Dojkabacteria bacterium UBA2222 | reverse complement strand
AAGTCTGATATACAACCTGCCCTGCACCCAAGTTAAGATGACCTACCTCAGAGTTACCTGCCTCTTCAGAGGGTAGACCAACATAGGTACCTGAAGCATTAATCAGTGTTGATTTACCATATGTCCAAGCAGTATCCAAAAAAGGAGTATTAGCCCCCAGTACTGCATTACCCTCCGGATCTGGATGTACTCCAAATCCATCCAATATGAGTAATACAGAGAAGTTCTTTGCTTCTTCTTCTAACCTTCTTTTTACTTGCTCACTATCTTTTCTACCAAATAGACCAAACATATATATCTGTTTTTTAAAATAGAATTAGTATAATATACAAGAATGAACTCAATTAGTAAAAGAGATATAGAGGAACTAGCTCAGAAAGTGGGTGATATAGCGAAATCTTTAGATATTGATTCTAAAAAAGATATACTCCGTTCCCTTGAACAAGAAAGTAGAAAAGAAAATCTTTGGGAAGATAATAAACATGCTCAAGATGTACTTGCCCAAATAGCTGATATTAATAATGAAATAGACAGTATCACTAAACTTCAACAAAATATTAACTCCCTACTCTCCTTGATAGAAGAAAATAAAAAAGAAGATGAAGAACTACTTACCCAAGAGTATGAGAGATTAGAAAAAGAAATCTCTCAATTTGAGTCCCTAAAGTTTCTCTCTGGTAAATACGACAACTGTAGTGCCACTATGTCCATACACTCAGGACAAGGAGGTACAGAAGCTAATGATTGGGCAGAAATGCTTTTTAGAATGTATACCATGTATATTGAGAAAAAGGGGTGGAAATACACTGTAACTAACATACTAAAGGGACAAGAGGTAGGAATATCTACAATCACATTAGATATATATGGTAAGTATGCTTACGGTATATTAAAAAGAGAGCATGGAACACACAGATTAATTAGACTCTCTCCCTTTAACTCTCAAAACCTTAGACAAACATCCTTTGCAGGAGTAGAGATAATCCCCATACTAGATAACTTAGAAAAAGATATTGAAATACCAGAGAGTGACATAGAGTTCAAAGCAACTAAATCAGGAGGACCAGGAGGACAAAATGTAAACAAAACATCCTCCGCTGTACAGATAACTCATATACCTACAGGTATTACCGTACACTGTTCTCAAGAAAGAAGTCAGTTACAAAACAGGCAGAAAGCTATGCAAATACTAAAAGGCAAACTATGGAAAATATTAGAAGAGAATCGTATAAAAGAAATCTCGGAAATCAAAGGCAACTATAAGATAGCTGGATGGGGAAATCAGATTAGGAACTACATACTACATCCATATAAATTGGTTAAAGATTTAAGAACAGGTATAGAACTAAGTAATCCAGAAAGTGTTTTAGATGGGAACTTAGATGAGCTCCTTGAAGCTCAGTTAAGAATACAGTAATATATACGGTAACTTAAACTGCAAAATACTGTCCATGGTTATATTCAATACCGTAACTAAAAAATATAAAGAGAATATCATAGCATTAGAAGATGTTTCCTTTAGAATAGATGAAGGAGAATTCTGCTATGTTGTTGGTCCATCTGGTGCTGGAAAATCAACAATAATGAGATTACTAATTAGAGAGGAAGTACCTACTTCAGGTAGTATATATTTTAATGAGATAGAGGTTCCTAAACTTAATAGGAGATTACTTCCAGCATATAGACAGAAATTAGGGGTAGTATTTCAAGATATTAAATTACTTAATACTAAAACCTTAGAAGAGAATATACAGTTTGCCCTAGAGATACTAGATAAGAGTAAGAAGGAGATTAAAGATAGCACAGACTACTTACTAGATTTAGTAGGCCTTCGTGAAAGAAAAAATCTCTTCCCACAAGAGCTATCAGGAGGAGAACAACAAAGAGGTGCAATAGCTAGAGCATTAGCCAATAAACCAGATCTTTTCATAGCTGACGAACCAACTGGTAACTTAGATTCTGATAATGCTAAACAAATATTAGAGATATTAAAAACTATTAATAAGAATGGTACTACCGTAATGGTAATATCCCATGACTTTAATTTAATTAACGGTACTAAAAATAGAACCATTAATATTAAAGATGGAAGACTTAATTCAGATACCCAACCAAAAGATATTGACCTAAATAACATAGTAAATAAGAAAGTAGAAGTTAAGGAAGAGAAAAAGGTAGAGGAACCTAACCTAGAAATAGTAAAAGAAGAAAAGAAAGAAAGTAAACCCGAAAAAAAAGAAAGAGAACTCTCTTCTGAGTTTAAATCCTTAAATAAGTCAATTAAGAAGAAATTTAAAAAATTCGCTATTACAGAACCAGAAATACTTCTAAATATTACAGAGGGAGATTTAAGAAATATGAAATTAACTAAAAAAGAACATAAGGAGTTAACTTCTTTTGTTAAGAAATATTTAAGTAAAAAATCATAATGAATACTACAAGGGTATTTGCCGTTACTAAAAAGAATATTAAAAGAAATAAGTGGTTAACACTCTCTACCATATTAGTTTCTACAATAGTATTTACACTCTCATCCGTATTTGTATCTGCATCCATCCTTATCCAAAAATCTACAGATTACTACGAACAGAAAGCCCAAGTTATTGTTTTCTTTAAAAAAGCAACTACAGAAGAAGAGATATTTGCTTTTAGAGATGTAATAAATAATAAGGAGTTAGTAGAAGAGATAGAGTATGTATCACAAGATGAGGCACTAGAGATATATAGGGAGGATTTTGCTGATAATCCAGATTTAATATCTACTGTTACCGCAGATTCCTTACCTGCTAGTTTAGAAATTAGAGCCAAAGATATTGATTCCCTACTCCAAGTAATTGATAATATTAATAAGGCTAAAGAAACAAATGCTTCTGTAGATGAAGTAATGTATTTTAAAGATGTAGTTGATAACATGAGAACTCTCTCTAGAATTGTTAAGGTTGGTTCTGCGATATTAATAACTGCAATGGCCTTAGTAACAGTATCTTTAATAAGGGTAACTATTGGATTTAATATAAAACTACATCAAGAAGAAATACAAATTATGCACTTAGTAGGTAGTCCTGATAAGTTCATAAGGACACCATTCCTTTTGGAGGGTACCTTATATGGTTTACTAGGAGGTTTAATATCTTCTCTATTAATAATAGTACCTTGGTATACATTAATAGATTATAGTAAGGGTACTGATTTCTCTTTCTGGGTAGAACAATTCCTACTAGATGTTAAATTACCATTCCTAGCTGAAATAAATATAACTTTCATTTTAATCTTTGTCTTGTTACACTTAATAGTAGGATCTCTTTTTGGATTCTTTAGTAGTCTAAGTGCAGTTAGAAAATATTTAAGAGATGAATAGATGAAAAAGATATTAGTATTAGTAACAATAGGAATAATTGTACTCACTTCTTTCCTCTCCCCTTTTAAGAGTGATATTAGTGCTGCAGAAGCATGTCCAGAGAGTATGAATATACAAGAGAGATATCTCTGTTTACAGAAAGAATTACAGAAGTTAGAGAGTAGTCAGGGTACCTTAGAGAAAAGATTAAAGGATGAAGACTATCAACAGCTCTCTCTAAGTCAGAAACTTTCATATCTAACTACTCAGATAGCTCAAAATGAAGAAGTTATTAAAACTCTACATATGGAAATCACTGCTCAGGATATAGAGATTAGTTTACTTTCTAAAGAAATACAAGAAAAAGAAGATGATTTAAGTCTTCTGACACAAGAGATTAATATATTAAAAGAGACAGTAAATCAGAGAGTTACAGAATCATACAAATATTCCTTTGTGGGTACCTTCGAACTATTTATGGATGTTAAAAACTTTGATGAGGTACTAAGAAAGACTAAGTATTTAATAGAAACTAGAATAAAAGATAGGAACTCATTAATGCAATTTAGTGATAAAACACAATTGCTAGAAGATGAAGAATTACTCCTTGCTTCACAGAAGGCAGAATTACAAATAAAGAGAAATGAAATAGAGGAAGAAAAGGTGAAACTACTTGAAGAGAAGAAAATATTGGATCAACAGAGAGTAGAAAAAGACAGTTTATTAGCTGAGTCTTTACAAAGGGAGGCTGATTTTAAAAAACAGTTAGATGCTATTACGAAAGTAATAAATGATACTGATGATGTAATCTCTGATGTCGCCTTACAGCTTTTCAATCAAGGTCTATTGGGTAGCGGTTCGCCTGTGATAGGGGGTCAAACAATTATTGGATACCAAGGACATACGGGATGTTCATACGGTTCACACTTACACTTTGAAATTAGAGAAGCAAATGGAACAAAAGTTAATCCCCTAAACTTCTATACAACTAATGGAAGATGGTTAAATAAAGGCACCTATAATGTTCCATATCGCGGTGCCTACATTACTCAGTACTACAGACCAGCTAATAATCCAGGACATGCAGCAATAGATATGGTGACCTTATCAGAAGGAAACCAAAATCTACAAACATACACTGTAAAAACAGGGATATGTTCTGCTGTTAACAAGTTAATTGCAAACAATGGTAATCAAGCATACCTCACAGGAGAAGGAGCCCCAATTAGGGCTATCGCTTCCGGAAGAGTCTATTACGGAATCTATGCAACTTGGGATCCCTCCAATCCAAGTAAATATGCACTTGTTAAACATAATGACGGCAGAACATCTTTCTACCTTCATCTAAGATAATATTTTTGCTAAATCTTAAACTTTCTGATAAACTTTCATAAGCTTTAACTATAAGTTTATTTTTAATTTATCAAATATAGCCAAATGGCAAAAATAAAAGTCAAGAAAAAAGAGAAAACAACAAGTGCCCCAAAAAAAACTCTTACAATAAAAAAGCCCCAAATTAAGTTAGATAAAATTAAATTTAAAGTTAGTAAACCAGACTTTAAGAAATTAGTTACTAAGAAAGGTTTTAAAATCTTTTTAATGGTATTAGTAGCAGTACTTGCATTTATATTAATAGATTTCTTCTTCCAGTATTTAAATAATGGATACAGTGTAGCAGTAGTAGATGGTACAAGAATACCTAAAAGTGTATACCATGAGAGATTAGAAAAACAGTATGGACAATCTATAGCACAACAGTTAATCGATGAGGAATTGATTAAGTTAGAAGCTAAGAAGGCTGGTGTAGAGGTAGAGGAGCAAGAGGTACAACTTCGATTAGAAGAAATCATATCAAGTGTAGGTGGAGAGGAAGCATACTTACAAGCATTAGTAGCTAACAATATTACTGAAGAGGAATTATTTTCTCAGATAGAGTTAGATTTACTTTCAACAAAGCTTTTGGAACCTACATTAGAATATACTGATGATGATATAAAAGCTTTCTTTGAACAGTATAGCTCTGCAATATTTCCTAATGAGACAGCAGCTTTAGAAGAGGGTGAGAAGTTAGACTATGAATTGTATAAAGAGGATGTAAAGGATGTATATATTCAACAAGAGGTCTCAAATGCGCAGTATACATGGTTAGAGTCTCTCTACTCCGAGTACAAGATACAGGATAATTCTGTAAACAAACCTAAGTATGGAGTGTTGAGTGCAACTATTAACATAATTAACAATCTAATAGGTAATGCAAATAGTAATGGGGAAGAGGTAGTACAAGAATAGGTTAATAGAAATAGATAAGAAAAGGAGGTCTAAGACCTCCTTTTTTGTTTAATAACATATACTTAAATCTCTGTCTCTGCTGGTTCTACTAGACCATATCCACCTTGTACCCTCTTATAAATCATAGATATCTTTCCTGTATTCTTGTTTCTAAAAAGTAATTGATCATATCCTAGTAACTCCATCCTCTCTATAGCTTCACCCTCCTCTAAAGGACTCATATCCTCTATTTTTTTTCTTACTGCAATAGTTGGTACATAGTCATCATATGTATCATGTAACTCCCCTTCTATACTCTTAAGCTGTGCATCTGCTTCCAATACTCTCCATGGTGTTACTCCCTCCCAATATGTTTTTCTTTCTAAATATCTTTTTAATCTTCTAGCCAAGGTATCTGATGCTTCATCTATATTTGCATACATATTCTCTCCACTTACTTCTACTCTTACTGCACTATTTGGTAACTTAGCAGTAATATCTACTCTAAAATCATTCTTAACACCCCTACTATTAACATACTCTTTTAAAAATACATCCATACTTGTAGCCTCTTTCCATAGATGTTCATACTTACCTATCTTCTCTAGCACGTATTTCTTTAATGCCTTAGTTGATTCCATACCTACAAATGTAATTTGTATATCTTTTGAGGTCATGATGGGAGAAATATATAAATTTATATATACTATATTCTACTCTATTCTCACTAAAACCCAAAACTTTACATTGGGATATTTTGTATATACAATAGTCCTATAACTTAATACTAAATACAAATGGATAAAACAGATAACAGTATATACTCTGATTTATTTAATAGTAAGGAAGACATCTTAGAAAGGTATAACGAACTCTTTATAGAGAAGAACCTCGACAATACTCCATACTATTTAGAAATACCCACCTTTGATGAACCAGATGTCTTTAGATTTATTATAACCCCCTCTGGGTTTGTAGGAGTAGCTTCTTTAGACAGAGAAAGGATATGGGAAATTGATTTAAACAGCGAAGAAGATAAGAGGTTATTAACCAGATTAGATAAAATGGTAGAAGAGAATAATAATACAGATGATATTAAAAATCTTGTAAAAGAGTTTAGATCTGATAATCAGACATACTTTTTAAGAATACTACCCTATTCTCAAAAGAGAGCTTCAGAGGTATTAAAATGTATTCTAGATGAGAGAGTAAGTAGATTAGAATAAAATATTGATATATTATATTAATATTAACTTCTATATCTAATTAATCATGGATAAGATTGAAACAACATTTTTAAATAGTCCCGATGAATATTTAGCAATTGCTTCCCCTGATCAACTATTAGATGAATATCCGAGTCAATTTACTCAAAAGAATATTGATATGAATACAAAGGCAGTAGAGAGATTCCCAGGTACAAATGTAGCTAAAGACAATTATCAAAGTACAAAAATATTAGTAGAGCTATCTGGTAAGAATAGCGAGAACAATCAAAAAGAAAGAGTATTCTGTTCTCAGAGTAGTATCTGCCTAATAGAAAGTGACGATACATACAACATATGGGATTTAGATATGAATGATGAGAAAGTATTAAGAGCTATTAATTCTAAAGTAACAGGTTTAACTATTAGAAATGGTATAGATAAAAAGAAGAGTACAGAGGAGATGGTAATACCAGATTACAATAGGTTAGTGAAGGTAACATATCTTCCTAATACCGTAGAGAGTTCTAATTATTTAATAGAGATGTTAAATAAAAGGAAAGAATTGTTGCAGAAATAGAGGGATATATATATAATAATTCTGTTATTCCGCGATAGCTCAATGGTAGAGCGAACGGCTGTTAACCGTNNTTCGAGTCCTACTCGCGGAGCCAATTTATCTTTTCAGCTGAATTCGTAAGTATGTGATACGGTTCTTTCCACTTCCAGACTATGTTTTCACCATCCCACACCAAGTTCGCGCAAAGTGTCCTCACAATCATGCGTTTGTTCTCAGGGGAAGATTCATAAAATCTTGAACCTGCTGTTTTTATTGCATCAAGAAAATCAAACATCATTCCTGGCAATTTATTTTTTATTTCTTCAATGATTTCCATAGATCTTTTAAGCATATTTACCCTCTCGTTACTATCCCTAATTAGACATAGATATCCATTTTCTTCATCCTTCCATATATCATCACGCTTTTCTTTTGCTAGCCTTCTATGTTCAAGAAGATTTCTCGTTATTTCACCAAGCTCTCCCTCCGCCTCTTTCTTTTGTATAGTAAGCTTCCTTAAATTACTTATATATTTTGTTTTTTCATCTTCAAAAAGTAAGTTTACATAACCAGCAATTTTTTCAAATTCCTTGTTTGATATTTCTACTTTCTTTAATACTTCGGAAATCTTTTCATCAATAGTATCTTCTCTAAGATATGAAGGTCTTTTATCTTTTTCAGATTTACATGGTTCTATTCTATTAAGACATCTGTAGTATGTAATTCCCTTTTTGACAGTTCCAGACATATTTCCCCCACAAACAGCACACCTAATTAAACCTCCTGAATAAGCATAGTCATTTCCAACCGAAATTTTAGTGTGTGCTTTATTATTAAGAACTTCTTGTACTTTGTAAAACAATTCTGAATCAATAATCGGTATATACTCGCCATGTACTTTTTCTCCTTTATGATAGAAAACTCCTGTATATGCAATATTCTTGAGTAAACCTAAAACAGAGTTCTTTGAATACTTTCTTTTTGTCATAGGGCTAACAAGTCCCCTTGAAAACATGCAGTCTGTTATTTCCTGTAGATTGTATTTTCCAGTAGCATATTCTTGGAACATTTCTTTGATTAAGGGCGCAACTCTAGGAACTATCTGCCAAACTTTTTTTCCCTTTTCTCCTACATACCTATATCCAGGAAGACGAGTATTGGGTGGTTGTCCCTGAGATGCCCGAATATCCCAAGCCCTTCTCATTCTAAACCCGGTTTCATCGCTTGCATGTTTATCCATTGCAAAGCTAATAGCTAACATCATTTGGTCATCTGCGGAGTTAGTAAACATCTTGTCATAGGTGTAGATCCTTTCTATCAATCCTGATTGTAAATACCACAATACTAACCCTCCATCTGCAAAATTTCTCGCCAACCTACTATGCTCAGAACAAATAATCCCCTTGATCTCACCATCTACCCCATCCTGGTCAAAAGCATCCATCATTTTGTTGAAGTCATCCCTAACATATGCTTTATATGCTGTTTTACTATCTTTAAAAATTTTTACAATTTCAAGATTATTTCTTATTGCAGTTTCTTCAACAGCGGCTTTCTGATATTCCAAAGAATTGAGTTGCTTTTTACTTTCTCCTTCTTGATTTTCCTCCGTAGACTTTCTGATATAAGCAAAAACTTTCATTCTTTTGGATATTGTCTGTCCTGTTTCCATTACAGCATTCCTGTTTCTTTTAATTTTTTTTCTTGCTCTTGTGTAAAAGGTGTCTCCTTTCTTTCTCCGGTAACAGGGTCCTCTGTTATTATTGTTCTCCTTTTTTTATTGAAGAGAATATATTCCATGTTATCTCCTACACCAATCTCTTCAAAAGCATTTGCATTTGCAAAGAGTTTTCCTTTTATATATCTTTTTGTTATTTGAACATTATTCTTTATATCAAAGACCGCCCTAATGAAGTCTTTAAATGTGAATGCTTTTGTATAGTTCTTTTGAGATTTCATATTACGAATTATTCTTTAAAAAACTTCTTGGCCTCTTTCAAATCTATTTTTGCCTTATGACCATACTTTTCTAGCATAGATAAAAGATTGTTTCCGTTTATAAGTGTTATTGGTTTCCCTTGAGCAAACTTATATGCATCGGGACCATAGTCAGATGTTGTAACAATAATTCCCTTCATTGCACCCTCATCTTGCATAATTCCGTATAAGGCCCTTACGGATTCTACTTTAACGGTATTTGTATACCTCTTGGCCTGAATGCTTATCTTCCCACCTCTTAGTGGGTCAGGATCAAAAGCCACAGCATCAACGCCTAAATCCCTACTTGATTGTGTTACTTTAACTTCCATTCCGGCTGTACCAAATTCTTTTGCAAACACTTCTCTGACAAGATGCTCAAATTCTTCCCAATCCATTGTTGCCACATTGACAGTTGTATCAACCGCATCCATCACTTCTCTTCCCTCTCTGAATCGCCTATCTTCTCTGCTCATATTCATGATTGGGGCAATTGGTGCCAATT
>DCUE01000044.1 GCA_002328465.1 Candidatus Dojkabacteria bacterium UBA2222 | reverse complement strand
GATTGAAATGAGGGCTGTAGGCAGTGTTCAGGATTCATTGAAAGCTCTCGCAAAACTATTACCTGATAAAGCTGAAGTTATAAGGGGTGAGGAAATTGAAACTGTTCAGTTATCTGAGCTTCTTGTTGGTGATGTTGTGTTGGTTCGTCCTGGAAGCAAGGTCCCTGCAGATGGTGCAATTGTAGAGGGAGAAACAAACCTCGATGAGTCAATGGTTACAGGAGAGTCTAAACTTGTGTCAAAAAAAATAGGAGACTCAGTTATTGCTGGTACAATCAACGGTGAAGGTGCACTAAAGGTTCGGGTAAATAATATAGGGGAAAAAACATTCTTAGCAGGTATTATGAGATTGGTGGATGAAGCCCAGTCGTCCAAATCAAAGTTGCAGATGCTGTCTGACAGGGCAGCTTTCTACCTTACAATTGTAGCTGTTGTAGTAAGTATTGTTACTCTGATCGCGTGGTTGCTCTCTGGAGCTGAAGTTGACTTTGCTGTTGCTAGGCTAGTTGCTGTTTTAGTTATCGCATGTCCTCATGCTCTTGGACTTGCTGTACCCCTTGTTGCTTCTATCTCAACGATGAAAGCTGCACGTAATGGTTTTTTGGTTAAGCAGAGATTAGCTTTAGAGACTGCACGTACTATTGATACTGTTCTTTTTGATAAGACAGGAACACTGACAAAAGGAGAGTTTGGAGTTATAGATATCATTAGTATAGAAGGAAGAACAGATGAAGAGATTTTAGGTATGGCTGCAGCAGTGGAGTCCCTATCGGAGCATCCAATTGCAAAATCTATTGTATCTAAATCAAAAGAAATGAATATAAAGGGAGATTCTTCTAAAGATTTTAGAGCCATTAAAGGAAAGGGTGCTGTGGCAACGATTGCTGGAAAAAGGATTATGGTAGGTGGGGCTTCACTTCTGGAGAGTATTCACGTTTCTATTCCACAACAGCTATCAGAACAGATTCAAAATTCAAATGAGAAGGGGCAGACCATAGTCTTTGTAGTGGAGGATAATCTGTTTGTAGGCGCAATTGCTCTCGCTGATGTGATACGTGAGGAATCTGTAGAAGCTATTAGATCACTAAACGAGATAGGGGTTAAAACTGTTATGCTTACCGGTGATTCGGAAGATGTAGCTAAGTGGGTTAGCCAGGAACTTGGTATAAAGGAGTATTTTGCTAGAGTTCTTCCAGATCAGAAGTCAGAGAAAGTTAAAGAATTACAAAAAGGGAATAAGAGGGTAGCAATGATTGGAGATGGTATTAATGATGCTCCAGCTCTGACTCAAGCAGACTTGGGTATTGCTGTGGGCGCTGGTACCAATGTAGCTATTGAATCTGCCGGAATAATCCTCGCGAGAAATGATCCAAGGGATGTGGTAAAAATAATTACTCTTTCAAAGTTAACATACTCGAAAATGATTCAGAATATTTTCTGGGCCACTGGATATAATGTAGTTGCTTTACCACTTGCTACGGGTATATTGGCTTCTAGGGGAATACTTTTGGAGCCAGCAGTAGCTGCGATATTTATGTCTATTAGTACTGTTATTGTAGCTCTAAATGCTATGTTATTAAGGAATAAAAAATTGGTGTAATATGCAAACCAAAGGTATAATTTTCTAACTGATGTTTTGAACATGGTTATAAAAGGATTGCAGGGGAAAGAACATAAATTTAAATATGAAAAATGGTTGAAGTTTAATAAATAGGGATTGTATAAACTGTACTACATAAGCATTATACTTTCGAACCAAGAGCTCTTAAAAACATCTCTTTTTTGACTCTTTTCATCCACCAGGCCTTACTTTTGAGACTTTCACTTTTTAGGGTATAAATAGCTCAATCCCCATAAGAGTTTTAAAAGATAGTGGACGGGTCTTGTTGGAACATGTTGAAAATGGAGGAGCATACGGATCTGGACCCTTCTAGAAGATTTCTATTTTTCCAAAATGTATTATTTTAACCTCTGTATCGAGATTGACTCTATCTCCGTAATATTTTCGATATCCTAAAACTAAATCTTCAACAGGTTGATGTCCGATATAATCTTCTGGCTTGAGTGTCCTAAAAGTTCTTACAACCATTTTCTCTATTTTAGTTCTACCAAAATCTGTAATAACTTCTCCATCTCTTGTTGCAAGGATAATGGAATCTCCTTCTGAAAGATTCTTATCATCAAAAAGTCTCCAAGTAGTAGTTTTCTTTCCTTGTTTAATTAGATCTGTTAATTCTGGGGTAAACTTTATAGCTTTTTCCATATCATATTATATATGATAATTAAGAAGGGATATACATACATATTCTTGATTGTTAATGCTATAATTGGCTATGGAAAAGAGAGAAATTGCAATTTTGGGTTATGAGCATGATGGCTCAAGGGAAGCCTATAAATTAGATAGCCTAGGTGAAGAATTTGAAGTTAAGGTTCCCCCTGAGAATATCCTTATGGCAGTATGTGCACATCATGAAGCAAGGAAATTGATTGAAGAAGGAGAGGATGCTTTTATATTGACTGTTGGTGGAGCTGCGATTTCAAACAAGAGGATTATGGAGAGGATTAACGAGATAACTGGAAAAGAAGTGCCTGTAGAGGCTGATAACTCATCTAACAGTATTGCTTCCAATATTAAGTCTCTGGCAGAACGTGAGAACCCATTTGTTATTATATGTCAGAAATTTGCAAGGTTAAGAGCATCTATTCATGCCAATTTCCATCTAGGGGAAAATAGATATCAAATGAAAGATTGGGAAACATACATCAAAGAGAATGAATTAAGTTCTTTTGAAAGGGTATTAATTCAAGAGCTAGGAACACTAAGATATATCCCTTTGCAAAGGAAAATGGTAGAAGGAGTTTTAACAATACTTGCTTATATAGATCCTGAAGATGGTTTTACTACTCAAATAGCATTATTAAGGCAAAAGATTAGAGGTAAAGATCCTAAGGATAACATATTTAACAAAACCGGGATGAGTTAGTATCTCTTTTATTTGAGGCTCATAATGATGAGACATATACGTCTGGAACCTGAAATGAGACAAATAAGACAGTATAAAAGGGTGGTATAATTATCGCATATGCAATTGGAAAAATACCCATACATTATCTTAATGAAAGTAGGTTCATACTGTGGCTATTCGTTGGATGAGATAATTGAAATAAAGCAAAAAGAACAAAAGAAAGTAGGAAAGTATTTTTGGGGATATAGTGGAGTATTTTGTAGACCAAATGTTGTAAAGAACTTAGTTAGTTATGCAGATGATAAAAAGATTTATGTCCTATTTGTAGAAACTAAATCAGATTTTAAACCTTCAACATTTGATGAATTCAATCAATTCTCTAAAGATGGAGGTGTATGGAGTGATTTACCCAAAGATATTCTATTAGTAGGTAATAAAAATAAATCTCATTTCGCAATAACAGCAAATAAATTTGAAAAAGTTGATATGACTCTTGATCTATCTCAGTATTCTACACTAAAAGGTATATTCCCTAATGATAATCAGAGGTTTGATAAATATTTTAGATATAGAGTGGATAAAGCATGTGGAGTATATGTTCCTAATGATATGACAGAGAAGAGAGAGGTACAGATTAAGTATGTGTCTGAGTTGGTAGAACCGTATTCAGTATTCATACGATAGTGGACAGGTCTTGTAGCAACCAAGAATATAGACGTACATACACATCTGGAACCTATGTAAAATGAGAATGAGATAAAAGAGACAGTATAAAAAGGTTGTGGTGTAGTGTATAATAATTGCTATAAGTTTTTAGATGATTGCTATGACTGAGTGCTATACAGAACGAGGTTTACTAGAAAAAATTAGTAAAATGATGAAATATGATGCCCATTGCTTTAGTAATTATTTAACAGAAAAAACTATTTACTACCCACGTGTAAAAAAAGTTGAGACCCTTATTCCAAGTAGATTCTATCTTAGAAGAGTCGCACCACGTGTAGAGCAAGAAAGAAGAGATGCAGATTTCGAAGCTTTTATCTCTAATGTAAGACAATCTACAACGGAGGCTTATGACTACGCAATAACGGGGGCACATGGTTATTATAAAGTAAACATTAATGGATTTATTACTAATCTAAATAGTATGCTCAGTGAAGATGAAGAGAAACTCCCAGAGGTTTTGACAAGACCAGGCAATGAATTATTTAGAGAATGGTTTCAACAATTTAAAGTGCAAGAATTATATTACCCTGTTTTAGAAGAATACAGTGTGTGCGGTCGATTACCAGAGTGTTTACTAGAGGAGCTTGATAACTGGGAAGAAAGTAGTCAAGAAGAAACATTATAAAAAGGGAATACTTTAATATAATAACCCAAATATATGGATACACAGGATGATATAAAATAGATAATAGATTTTTTCAGAATTGCTATTAAGATGAAAGAAACATACCGTTTTACACCTAAAGGTGATGGGTATGAAAGTGATGCTGAACACACTTGGAGTATTGCTATGCTTTGTATGTTACTAACTAAACGAGTTCAAAAGGAACTAAATGTTGATTTAGATATTGAGAAAATTCTTAAAATGGCTATAGTACATGACTTAGCTGAGGTACTAACAGGAGATCTAAAAACTTGGGATAGTAAAGGACGTATTGGTAAAGAGGAAAGAGAAGAAAAAGCTATTGAAGAGTTGTTCTCAAAATTACCAAGAGATCTTTACGACGAGTTCTTCCCTTTGTGGACAGAGTGTGAAGCGAAGAGAAGCCTTGAAGCAAAAATTGTAAAATCTTTAGATAGATTAGAGCCAGTCTTACACAGAATATATTTGGACTATGGATGGGAGAATTTAGGTGAGAAGGATCCAGACAAAACTGTGGAAGCACTTGATAGTCGTCATTTAGCAAGGCATGAGTTTTCTGCAGTAATAACAGAGTTATATGAATATGCAAAGGAAGAATCTATTGAAAGAGAAATGCTTTCTTAATTAACACAGATAATCCCCGTGGTTCATTTGTTTTGTAAATACAAACTCTTAAAACATAGTGGACGGGTCTTGTCGCAACCTTGAAAGAATGGCGGGATGGACTAGACTCGAACGGAGTTAAGATATTATCAAACAAGTAAAGGATTTGTTGGATTGACGGTTCGAACACCGTTCCCTAGGTGAACAGGTCACTCTTTTAATCCTCGAATATTTAATGTAAATTAAAACATAAATATTATTGAATATCTTAGGAAATACTTGCCTAACCATTGGGTTTGTGGTATTCTGTTTCCATAGCATACGGAAAACCGTATCTTACAGAAATGAAATACATGGATATACAGAACAATTTAAGAAGTTTAGGTGTATTTACACTAAACGATATTAGGATGCTAGATCCTGATTTTAGAGAACCAACTTTAAATGATTGGTTGAATAATGGGTGGATAAAGAGAATTAGGAGATTTTGGTATGCAGACTCTAGTTTCAATCCCCAAGGAAATGATTACTTTTTTATAGCAAACAGAATATACTCTCCATCTTATATATCACTAGAAAGCGCTCTCAGTCACTACGGCTTTATACCAGAAACTACCTTACAAATAACTTCTGTATCGACCAGAAAGACCAATTTTTTTGATACTCAATATGGGGTATTTTCATACCAAAGTATTAAGAATAGTCTCTACTTTGGATATGAGGTTATTGAAAACAATGATAGACCATTTATATTAGCTACTCCTGAAAAGGCAATTCTAGATTACTTATATCTACATTCAGCAATTACAAGTATAGAGGATCTAAAGGGGTTAAGGATTAATAGTGAGATTATAAATAGTACGATTGATAAGGAGAAGTTTAATACATATCTTAATCAATTTGATAACTTGGAGTTAAATAATAGAGCTAATATATTACTAGAATATCTCAATGCTTAGTATAGAAGAAATAAAGAAACAGTATCCAAGTGATATACATAAGTTTGAAAGAGGTCTACTTAGAGAGTATTTACAATTTCTCATATTAGAGATAATATTCAGTTCAAATATTTCTACTAAGTTATCTTTTCTAGGTGGTACATGTTTAAGAATAGTTCATGGAATTAAGAGATTCTCAGAGGATTTAGACTTTGATAACAAAGAACTCTCTTCTAAAGAATTCACATCTCTTGCTAAAAAGATAGAGCAAGAACTCCTAAGACAAGGATTTGAGGCAGAAATAAAGGTAACTGAAAAGAAGGCTATTCATTGTCATATAAAATTCTCCAATATACTCTTTGAGAATAAGTTAAGTGATATTAAAACAGAAAAGATTGATATACAGATAGATAC
>DCUE01000010.1 GCA_002328465.1 Candidatus Dojkabacteria bacterium UBA2222 | reverse complement strand
TATATATATCTATGAATAAATATATGGAAATTGCCCTTCTAGAAGCTCGTAAAGGTATGAAGAAGGGTCATGGTGGACCCTTTGGTGCTGTATTGGTTAAGGATGGTAAGATACTTGCTATAGAGCATAATACCGTTATAAAAGATCATGATGCAACATGTCATGCTGAGATGAATGTAATTAGAAAAGTTTGTAAAAAGTTTAAAACCTTTGACCTCTCTTCTTGTGAGATATATACAACAGGAATACCTTGTAAAATGTGTGAAGGAGCAATTAATTGGTCTAAGATAAAGAAAGTGTACTATGGTAATTCATATAAAGATGCTTTAAATATGGGTTTTGATGATGAGAAAGGAAATAATACGGAATTGAAGTATGAAAGAATTGATAGCGAACATACTGTTGAGTTAATTGAAGAATGGAATAACTCAAATAAGAAGAATATATATTAATATGTTTGACATTTTTTTCCTCTACGTATACATTATTCAATAACCTAACACCACATATACATGTCTAAATATATCTTTGTTTCTGGAGGAGTAATTTCTGGTATTGGAAAAGGAATCTCCGCAGCCTCTATTGCCTTTATTCTCAAGTCCTACGGTTTTAAAATTACAATGATTAAAGCAGATCCATATCTTAATGTGGATGCTGGTACGATGAATCCATTAGAGCATGGAGAGACTTTTGTTTTAGAAGATGGCTTTGAAACAGATATGGATATAGGGAGTTATGAGAGATTTGTTAATGAATCATTCTCAAGACCAAATTCAATGACCTGTGGTGCTGTTTTGGAAAAGGTTATTAAAGATGAGAGATCTCTTTCATATGATGGAAAATGGGTAAGCTTGGACTATCATGTACCTGATGAAATTATCACTTGGATAAAGGGGGTTGCTAAAGAAAGTAATGCAGATATTACAATAATAGAAATTGGTGGAACTGTTGGAGAGATAGGAAATGGACTGTTTCTTGAAGCAAATAAGATAATGAAGATACAAGATTCTGATGATGTAATTCATATACATGTTTCATATCTCCCTGTTCCTGGAACATTGGGTGAGATGAAAACCAAACCTGTTCAGATATCAACCTTACTATTAAATGGTCACGGTATTCAACCAGATTTCTTAATTGCAAGATCTAAAACAGGTATAGATGATATTCGAAGAGAGAAACTTTCTAGATACTGTTTCGTTAAAAAAGAAAACATTATATCTGCTCCTGATACAAAATGTATTTATGATATCCCAATGAATTTCGAGAAAGCTCATATTGGAAGAAATATTCTGAAGGAGCTATCACTTTCAGCGAAAAAGACAACTCTATTGAAAAATTGGCAAAAGAAAACAGAGAAGATGAAAAAAATAAAGAAGAAAATTAATATTGGAGTAGTAGGAAAGTATTTTAAAAGTGGAAAGTTCGATTTGAAAGATTCATACGTATCAGTATTAGAAGCTATTAATCATGCTTCTTGGGAATTAGGATTTGAAAGTAATATCCATTGGATTGTGGCTGATGATTTAGAAAAAAACAAGAAACTAGAGAAAGAGATACTTGAAATGGATGGAATAATTGTTCCTCAAGGTTGGGGTAGTAGAGGTGCAGAGGGAAAAATTCGTGCCATACAAATAGCAAGAGAGAACAAAATACCGTATTTAGGGTTGTGTTACGGTATGCAAATGGCGGTAATTGAATATTGTAGAAATGTATTAAATATTAAAGATGCTAATTCGGAAGAGGTAAATCCAAAATCAAAAAATCAAGTCATACATCTGATGGAAGAGCAGAAGAAGATTCTTAAGGCTGGGAAGTTCGGTGGAACTATTAGATTAGGTGCTTGGCCATGTAAAATATTAAAAGGCTCTTTATTAGAATCTGTATATACAAAATATTCAAATGAACTATTCAATAAATTACCTCTTGTAATGGAGAGGCATAGGCATAGATATGAATTTAATAATTTGTACAGGAAAGAATTAGAATCAGCAGGCCTTATTCTTAGTGGTAAAAGCCCAGATGAATCTTTAGTAGAAGCAATAGAACTAAGTAAGAGAGTACATCCATTCTTTATCGCTACACAGTATCATCCAGAACTCAAGAGTAGATTCCTAGCACCTCATCCCATATTTCTTGGGTTTATTGAGGCTAGCATTAAGAAAAATAAAAGGGGAGAAAAGCTTAATTCTTAATATATATTTTTAAATCAACTGCAACCACCCTAGTCTCAGTTAGAATGATAGGATTCATATCAATACTGTAAATCTCAGGATATGTTACTAACATTCTTTGGACCTTATCTATCATTTCAATTAACTTCTGTTTTGCGAGTGGTGGTTTCCCTCTATATCCATCAATTATTTGTACAACCTTTGTACTATTTAATTTCTTAGTAACATTTTTAATTGTTTCAGGAACAAGAATATGTTCAATATCTTTATACACTTCAGTGTAGATTCCACCCTGTCCTATCGCAAGCAGATGTCCAAATCCTAATCCATTCTTTTGATAGATATTCATATCCCCTTCTCTATTCGCACCAATAAAGAACTCTACCTTGGGTTCAATCATCTCTTGGACTAATATCTCTGGAGATTTTATACCAGTTGCTTTCTCAATATTGTTTGAGAGTTCTTCAAATTTACTTTCTAATTCCGATATTGTACGAATATCAAGAAATACACCTTTAAAATCTGTCTTGTGTGCAAGATCTTTTGAAGTAGCTTTTAGAACAACAGGAAAATATTTACTTGCAAAACTAATAACATCATTTCTATTCGGAGTAATTAATTGATGAGGAAGTTGTATTCCAATTTCTTTTGCAATTTTAAAAGAAATATCATCTGTAAGAACAGTTACTTCATCAGTAAGTTCTTCCTTTAAAGCTTTTCTATGCCTTCCTTTGAGCATTAAATCAGATGTTTTTCTTGAACTATATGTATTCTCTTGAATAACGTAATTAGTAATATTACTAATTAATCTCATACTATCTTCAATATTGTTAGAAACAAACATTCCGTAAGCACGAAGAATCTTATTACCATCTTCTACATCATTACCACCTAAAAAGCATGAGAAAATAGGTTTAGAAGTTTGTTTTTGTATATCTACAATACATTTCGCAACTCCTACAATGTCAGTAATTAATTGGGGAGTAAGAATCACAACTAATGAATCAACCGAAACATCTTCAAGTAATGTCTTTATTGTAAATTCATATCTATCTAGAAGAGCATCCCCAAGAATATCTACAGGATTATTAGTATTTGATTGAAGAGGGAGATTCTTAGAGAGTTTTTCTTTTGTTTTTTCACCAATTTCAGCAATATTTAAGCCAAATATTTCTGTAAAATCAGTTGCCATTATTCCTGGACCACCTGCATTTGTTACAATCCCTACTCCCTTACCCTTTGGCATTTTATTTGCTGATATTACCTTAATCATGTCAAAAAGCTCCTCAGAACTCTCAACCTTAATCAAATTAGCCTTCTCAATAGCTGCAAGAGTTGTATCATATGATGTAGCTAATGAACCTGTATGTGAAGATATTGCTTCCCTTGCCTTCTGAGAGCTTCCTGGAGCTATAATAATCATAGGCTTTGTTGCTTTCTGTGCAATTTCAACAAAGTCCTTTCCATCTCTAAATTCCTCTAAGTATATTGCAATAGATTGGGTATCTTTATCCCTTTGAAGATATTCGATTAATTCATTTTCAGAAATATCTGCCTTATTGCCAATTGATATTACTTTTGAAAAACCAATATTATCTCTTACTGCTAAGTCAAGAATAGCGGTACAAAAAGCCCCAGATTGAGAGATAAAGGCAGTAGTTCCTTTCCCTGGATTCTTTCGTCCAAATGATAGATTAAGATTTATACTATTATTTATTATTCCTAATGTATTAGGACCTATTAATCGTATTCCTGCTTCTTGAAGCTTAATTGTAATCTTCTCTTCCAACTTCTTTCCTTCTCCTCCTGTTTCTTTAAATCCAGAAGAGATTATAATGACACTCTGTACCCTCTTTTTAATACAATCATCAACTATTGCCTCTACAAACTGAGAAGGTATTACTATACAAACCATATCTATACCACCACCAATGCTTAAAATATCTGGATAACATGTTTTTCCATCAATATCCTTATATTTAGGATTTACTGGATATATTTTTCCAGAATATCCTCCCTCTATTACATTGTTGTATATTACACTTCCTATTTTATCTTTATCTTGTGATACACCTACTACTGCTATACTTTTTGGAAAAAGAATTGAATCTTTCATATTATTGGAAATCAGATAATATATTTGAAATACTGTGATTTTTTACCTCATCTACTAATTCAGATTTAATATTTTGCCTATTCTTCAATTTCGAATAGTAATCTTTTATACTACTATTTCTATATATTACACCTGTATATAGCTTTTTATCATCACATACTCTTTTTCTCGCTATCTCAATATCGTCACTCTCTTCAACCTTTTCAATTTTAGATTTTAGTAATTCTAAACTATTCTCCGGGTTATATGTAGGACAAACCTGTACAATCTCTATTGCACTAAAGCCTTTATGCTTGATTCCTGATTTAATAATTTGAGCAAGATGAATAGGATCTCCAGAAAAGCCTCTGGCATAGAAAGATGGGTTAAGACTTAAAACTAGTTCTCCGATATTGATATCTCCCTCAGTTTTTCCATTAGGGAACCCATACATCCTTTTACCTGTATCTGAAGTAGATGTAATCTGTCCGGTTGTTAAGGCAAAATTCTCATTGTTATGTATTAGAACTGTAATATCATAGTTTGACCTAATTGCGTGTATTAAATGATCTATTCCCTCATGTAAACAACCTCCATCACCGATATCTGCAATTACAGTCATTCTTCTATTAGCAATATGTGCTCCTACTGCAAAAGGTATGGCTCTCCCATGTAATCCTTTTACTCTAAAGCCTTCTATTTTATCTCCTCCATTACCATTACAACCGATATCAAACGATAGTACTACATCACTTGGATGTCTATTTAATTCTATTAAAGCTGTTTTAAGAGCCATATGGATATTAAAATTTCCACATCCTGGACACCAGGTGTTTTTTACATTTGTATTGTAATCAAATATATCTATTTTCATTTAAAGTACTCTAAAATATCATCAACAAAGAATGGTCTACCATCAAACTTATTCAAAGTATTAGATATGTAAAAATTAGACTGTTGTTTAATTAATTTCCCAAATCCTCCACTCTGATTGTTTTCAATCAAAACAATTTTAACTTTTTTCTCACTAAATTCTAAGATCTTCTCATATTTCAATGGGAATATATATTTGTAATGTAAGAACCCAATTCTTTTTTTACTCTGTTTCATTGCATCTAAAACTGCATTCTTAGTACTACCCATTCCAACGAAAACGACTGTAGGATCTTTGGGTCCATAATACTTTGGCTCTGGAATGTTTTTGATTAGTGCATTGAGCTTTCTTAATCTCTTTTCTGACATATTAACAATTTCTATTTCTTCCTCTGTACTAATACCCATTTCATCATGTTCATCACTGTTTGTAAGATATGTATTATTTTTACTTTCAGGTAACCATCTCGGAGAAATACCGTTTCTTGTAATTAAATATCTTTTAGTTCCATTCTTAACAATACCTCTTTCGATTTTAGTAACTGTTGGTAATTTGGAGATATTGAAAATAGATTCTGCAATATGTTTCTCTGTGAGAAGTATTACAGGTATTTGATAGATTTCAGATATATTAAAAGCCTCTTGAATTAATTGATAACAATCAACAGCATCACTTGCACTTAATACACACCTTGGGAACTCTCCATGACCTGAGTGTAAAGCTACATTTAAATCTGATGCTCCACTCCAAGTTGGAACCCCTGTACCACTCCCTGCTCTTTGGCCTAAGACAATAACTAGAGGAATCTCTGTCATTCCCGAGCAAGATATACTTTCAGTCATTAAATCGAAACCACCACCTGAAGTTGCTGTAAAAGCTCTTGTACCCATATACATGCTTCCCATTACCATTTGTATAGCAGTGATTTCGCTTTCAGCTTGCTTTACAACAATCCCACTCTTCTCATATGTATTTCCTAGAACCTCAAGTATAGAGGTTGCAGGAGTCATGGGATATGCATAGTAGGCTCTACACCCTGCTGAAATAGCTCCTAATGCCAAAGCTTCATTTCCAGTTAATACTTTAGATTTACTCCAATCTCTGTTTTTGATATTTGGAAACTTCACTATTTGAAGATTTTTAATATCTTCTACCTCGTAACCAGCCCTTAAACATCTCTTTTCTGCTTCAATATCAATTCCTTTCTTTCTTGAAAAATATTCAACAATGACTTTTTCCAATATCTTTAAATCAATATCAAATATTTTCCATATACTCCCAAGCATGACTACGTTACCCATTATTTGAGGTGCATTATTACTTTTTGTTATCTCAGATGTATTTATATATACAACCTTAATACTCTTCTTCTTAAGGTATTCTAAATCTGATTTACTAAATTCAAAGCTATCTACTGAATGCAAGAGTATTCCATTCTTAGCTACAGTGGGAAGATATTCTGTAATAGAGTCTTTTGAGATACATGTTAGAAGATTACACTTCTTTGTTGAAGAAAGAATATCTTGAGATGAGAAATCGATCTGGTATGATGCGTATCCCCCTTTTATTATTGACGGATACTCTCTGTATGCAAAAGTTACATAGCCTAAATTCTTAAGTGCTTTGCTAATAAACTTTCCTAAAGTATTAATTCCTTGTCCAGACTCACCACCAAATTTGATAGAAAAGCGTTCTTTCATCGGAGCAGTATAAAAATTAGGCAATCCTTATTTAGGTTATCATTACTAAAATATATTGTCAAAAGAGTTACAATATATAGTAAATTAATGTAGAATTACGGCTATGATAGATGTTTGTAAAATAAAAATTGAATCAGGTAAGGGAGGAGATGGAATTATCGCTTTTGATAGGGATAGGAAAGCTGATGGCGGAAACGGAGGTAAAGGAGGAAATGTATACATTGTAGGCAATCCAAATATATATGATTTATCAAAAATTCTCCAAAAGGGGAAATTAAAAGCTGAGAATGGAGAAATAGGTGAGAAGAATAAAAGAACAGGTAAAGATGGTCTTGATTTAGAGATACATGTTCCATTAGTTACAAAAGTCTTCAATGGTGATGGTACAGAGATAATTACAATCTCAAAAAGTGGATACAGAGTTAAACTATTAGATGGAGGAAAAGGAGGATTAGGGAATTTCTCTTTAAGAGGAGAGGGCTGGGATGGAAAACTATCAAGGACAAAGGGAGAAGAGGCTCAAAGCAAGGAGTTAGAATTAGAGTTAAATTTAAAGGCAGATGCAGTATTCTTAGGTTTTCCTAACGCAGGGAAATCTAGTATTGTAAACTCTTTAAGTAATGCAAAATACAAGGTCGCACCATATGAATTTACAACCTTAAATCCTCAGTTAGCTGTTATGGATGGGCATATTCTAATGGATTTGCCCGGTCTCATAGAGGGAGCATACAAGGGAAAGGGTTTGGGTATTGATTTCCTTAAACACACTAAATATGCAAAGCTTCTTGTTCACTGTATTAGTTTAGAGAATTCAGATTTAGTAAAAGTTTATAAAGAGATGAGGAAAGAGTTTGTTAATATCTCAGAAGATCTATACTCATTACCTGAACTTATTATTTTTACAAAAGCAGATGTCTATTCTACAGATGAGTTAGAGTCTTTGAAAAAGAAATTAGACAAAGATTTCAAAGATTATATTGTAATGTCGGTATTCAGAAAAGAGGATATTGAAGATTTAATGAAAGAATTAAAAAAGAGATTGAGTTCTATTTCTGATACCATTATCTAAGGCTAATTTTGCATTCCATTGTAAATCTGGTTTATCTGCCATACTTTCAACTAGCCACTCTAAATACTCTCTATCTACCCTCTCTATTTCTTCAAAGGTTTTACCCATATATTTCCCAAAAGACATCTCTCTCATTACTTGGGGTTGCTTTGTAATGAGCATCATATTCTCTATACTTAGTTTTGTATTACTTTCAAGATATTTATACAAATCTCTAAGAAAATATACATCACTTAAAGCATCATGTGCCTTAATATGATCTTTATCTTCATTCTTATACAGTCCAAGATAGTATCTTAGATACTGAAGTTTATAGCTTTCTAAATCTCTCCCCTCTGGGGTTGTTAATGCATTTCTAGATATCTTTAAGGTACAAATTGTTTTAGGAATTGTAATACCTTTTTTCTCAAGTACCTCTACATCAAAATCAACATTATGAGCAACCCATACATATTCATCTGCAAGAAATTGTAAATATTCATGTAATGAATTACCCTTGTAATTAGGATCTATCCCTTCTTTTGGAAGTTTGGCTTCTTCAAAGGTTGGACAATCTTTTACATCTTCAGGTGTAATATTGTGAATAGCCATTGCTCCAAAGGAAATATCCTGTACAGGTTTTAAATACATATTCATAAAGATATCAGGATTGTCTGTAATAAAGGCAAGTTGGATTAAATCTTTGCTTTGTATATCCGTTGTTTCTGTATCAATATATAGGAGTTTGTTCATGCTCATGATTGTAGCATACCATATTTTTTGTAACAAATATTTGTAAATATTTATCTATATTGATATATTTATGAATTAAGTTTTAGAACAACATTGTATGGATAACGATACCTCTACTAAAATTGTTCCAATTGTAGTAACAAGTATATTTGTTGTAGTATTATCAATTGGTATATTTGTTTTCTTAAACAAAGAAGGAAACTCTTTACCAAATGAGAATCAAGATATAATTTTTGAAGATATTCAAGGAGAAAATATGAGCACTATTCAAGATTTTGAGAACTTAGAAATTAAAACATTACAAGAAGGAAGTGGAGAGGAAGCCAAAGAAGGAGATACTGTCTCTGTACACTACTCTGGAACTCTTTCGGATGGTAATAAGTTTGATAGCTCATACGATAGAGGAACACCTTTTCAATTTACATTAGGTCAGAATTCAGTAATTCAAGGTTGGGAAGAAGGTGTTAAAGGAATGAAAGTTGGTGAGAAAAGGGAATTAAGAATACCTTCATCAATGGGATACGGAGCAAGTGGAACAGGACCAATTCCTGGTTCTGCTGGATTAATATTTGAAGTTGAGTTATTAGAGATTCTTTAGAATTTTCCTAATACCATTAATATTCCAATTAAAAGCATGAGTATACCTGCTACTAGGTGCATATATCTTACATTCTTTTCTTTCCAATCTTTAACATCTTCAGCCTTTTTAGATCCAATGTATACGATAATGGTTACTGCTAACATAGGGAATACAAAGATAAAATTGTAAAGGATTAAAGATGGGAGTGCAGTAATAAAGCCATCTCCTGCAAGTAAGCCTCCAAGTATTATATATGGACCAATTGTACATGGTAGAAGGAAAAGAGTAACAAAAAGACCTAATCCAAACGCTGATAGTGGAGATGTAACTTTAGCTATTAATTTATTTGCTTTAGGTCTTAAGAAAAGAGGCATTTCTGTACCAACTGAACCCGGTTTGTAAAAGAAGAAATCTTTTAATCCTAGTACACCAAGAATAATGGCACCAATTCCTAATATAAAATTGATTCCTAATTTTCCATACA
>DCUE01000029.1 GCA_002328465.1 Candidatus Dojkabacteria bacterium UBA2222 | reverse complement strand
ACTCTAATATATCTTCCATATACTCCGTATCTATATCAAAGTGACCCTTTCCTTCTACTGTTATTAACTCTATATCTTTTCCTAAGCTTTTTATTTTACTTAAAAAAGACACTGTTCCACTATATGGAACATTTACATCCTTGTTACCATGCCATATCTTAATATCCATATCCATTATTTTTTCAACCCTATCTTTATCCCAAGCAGAAGATTTAGTAGTAGGAGCAAGTAGGGCAATCTTTTGGACTATATCTGGATATGTGGTTGCAAAATTCATTGTAGGTAATCCTCCCATACTAAAACCAATTAGATATACCTTTGATTGTATCTCATATCGCTCTTCAACCCACTCTTTAAGATTTAAAGTATCTTGTATGGATGCACTATTACCCCAATTAGCACCATGTTGGTTAGATGCTGCGAAGATGTAATTGTATGGAATCAAAAATTTACCATACAGTTGTAAATCCTTCATAAATTGATCTTCCATATTCTGTGTAACAGTAGTATTGGAACCATGACTGTATATTATTAATACCAATGGTTTCTCCTTATCTGTTCTTTTTGGAATTACAACGTAAGCTTGTTGTTCATCAATAATAGGGAAGAATTCCTCATATTGAGGATCATCACAACCACAGTCTTCTTCTGGAACATCAGATTCCTCACCTTTCTGTTCGGTCTCTTTTGATATATTCTGGCTAGTTGGGATATCTAATTCTTTTTTCTCTGTGTTTAAATTTGTATATATGAAATATCCAGCTGTAAAAAGAGCTAAGAGTAATAGTGTTGTATAGATTAATTTTCTAGGTCTTTTAGTTTGTCTATCTTTCATACGTATTTCCATATGTACATTGTATCATTTTTATTGACATATTTAGACAATTAAAATATGATTCTACTTATTACTATCTAATATTTAAGTAAATATATTTATGCCAAACAGTAAAAAGAAAGAAGTGAAGAAGGCAGAGAAAAAAGTAGTTCAAGAGGTTAAGAAAAATGATGAACTAGTAATAGATCTCGATGCAATAGCTATACCTGCTGCAATTATAGTTGCAGGATTAATTATAGCTGGAGCTATCCTTCTTACAAACAAGGGGAAAGATACAACAATCGATCCTACTGGTAATACAGATACTGCAAATCAGGAAGAGTTCCCTGCTGCAGAAACAGTCATTGGAAATAGTCCATACCTTGGAGATATTAAGAAGGCTAAGGTAGCTATAGTTGAGTATACTGATTTTCAGTGTCCTTACTGTGAGAGACATGCAACAGATACTAAGCCAACTATTTTGAAAGATTATGTAGATACTGGAAAGATTATATATGTTGTAAGAAACTTCCCATTAGATTTCCATGGACAGATTGCAATAGATAGTGCAAATGCAGGACTATGTGTTAATGAGCTTGGTGGAAGTTCTAAGTTCTTTGATTTCTATTCAAAAGGTTTCTCTAAAACATCAACTGATGAATTAGCAGCTATTGCACAATCTCTTGGTGTAAATATGGATAAATACAATACATGTATGGCTGAGAATAGGTATCAGGATCAGATTACTAAAGATATGGCAGATGGTACAGCCGCAGGTGTTAGTGGTACTCCTGGGTTTGTAATTGGAGTATTGGATAAAGATGGAAATGTAACTGGTAAGTTAATTGCAGGTGCATATCCATATGAGTCATTCAAAGTAATCATTGATGAGATGTTGAAGAAGTAGAGGATGTGATTTGGAAAAGAAAAGGGAGCGTAAGCTCCCTTTTTTATTCATACAATATTTTACTATTTCTTTTTCTCAACCTTTTTCTTTGTACTATTCTTTGCAAAGATTATTGAATCATACTTTGTTCTTGCTACTGAACCAACAGTAATTGCGATTAAAGAAACTGAGTAGATACTCTTAACAAATGGTATTAACCTCAATACTACAGATATGAATCTACCAACTAGAAGAGAAAGGAATCTACCGTTATCTTTCTGTTTAGTTAATTGTAATATCTTCTGTCCTATTGCTGACTCTACCCATACTGTTCCAAATATGGAAAGGAAGAGGATTACTCCCAATATTAAGAATGCTAAAGGAGCACCTACTAAGGTTAGGATTAATAGGAAGAGTGGTAGTGGTATTGCAAAGAGTATTACTATTCCTACTGCATAGCTTTTTAGTAATTCTGTCCATGAGGATATTATTTTCTTCTCTATTTGTAATGTTTTTACAGGAGCACCTAAGATTAAGAGAATACCTACAATATACATCCCTAAGAAATTCACTATTGAAAGACCAATATTAAAACCTAAGAAATCCTCTGTAGTAACCTTAACTTTCTCTTTATCACTTACAGGGAATATTTTGTTACTACCTACTATTAATTCTCCAGCTATATCATTTTCATCTATTGTATAGTTCTCAGTACCAACTAAGAAATCTCCACCAACTGAAGCATCAGAGAGTACTTGTCCTGCACCAACTCTAATGTCATCTGCTACTGTACCACTTAGTTTAAAAGTTCCAGCAAAACCAGCTATATCCTTAGATATACTAGCATCAATATCAACCATCATTGCTCCTACATAGATATTTCCTCCATATGTTCCGGATACACTAACATTTGATCCTCCTAATATGGAGTTCCCGTATATATTTCCAGATACTGATACTGATGTACCAAATAGGTATAGATCTCCTGTAACAGTTCCATCAACAAGAATATTTTTACCAAATACAATTAGGTCTCCATCAACTACACCATTAATTTTAATACTGTCTCCAGAGACNNGCTTTAGTAGGGGATATGAAGAATACAGAGAGTAAGAGAAGAGATAATATTAAATATCTTACTTTTAATTTAAACATCATTGTTTAATATATAAGTTATATATATTAATATAACATAAATTGAGAAACTTTTTCACCGATTATAAATTCGAAAACATATATGTTAATGTATATAATCTATGATAAAAATAGTGGGTTAAATTTTGAAATTTCATATTTATGACTAAAATATTAGTAACGGGAGGATGCGGATATATAGGGAGTCATACAGTTATTGAATTACTAAAAAATGATTACGAAGTCAGAATTATAGATAATTTGGAAAATAGTAAGATAGAGACAATTGATAAAATTAAAGAGATTTCAGGAAAAGAAGTAGAGTTTGTCCAGGGAGATTTAAGAAATGAAGACGACTTAAAAAAGGCAATTATTGGTATTGATGGTTTTATACATTTTGCAGCGTACAAAAGCATTATAAATTCAATGAAAGACCCATTAGGATATTTTCAAAATAATGTAATAGGGACATATAATCTTCTAAAGGTGATGAGTAAACACGGTATAAATAAAATTGTCTTCTCCTCTTCAGCTGCTGTATACGGAAACCCAATTCATATCCCAATTGAAGAAAGTGATATTGTTAATCCTCTTACACCATATGGCAGAAACAAATATTGTATGGAGTTACTTCTTTTAGATGCTATGAATATTGGAATTAACCATGTTGCACTTAGATATTTCAATGCCGCAGGAGCACACAGTAGTGGAAAGCTTGGAGAGAACTCTGATGCAATGGGAAATTTAATTCCTAGGGTATTCAAGGCTAGTAAAGGGGAGTATCATTTGATGGTAAGAGGAGATAAGTATGAAACAAGAGATGGAACGGGGATACGAGATTATGTTCATGTTTGTGATTTAGCAGAGGGTCATGTGAAAGCATTAAGGTGGCTTTTTGAAAATAGTGGAAAGAGTGATGTCTTTAATCTTTGCTCTGGAAGTGGTACTACAGTTATGGAAATTGTAAATGGAGTTGAAAGGGTTACTGGAAGGAAAGTCGATTATGAGATTGTAGATTCAGATCCTAGTGAAGCTGTTGTTGTTACAGGAAGCTATGAAAAGGCCAAGAGAGAATTAGGTTGGGAACCAGGAAGAAAGATTGATACTATACTGGAGGATGCGAATAGGTGGTATGAGGGAAATAAGTAATATTTGCGAAATAATAAGTTAGTAAATATAATCAATAGTCATGGCTAATTATCTAGAA
>DCUE01000024.1:5923-12882 GCA_002328465.1 Candidatus Dojkabacteria bacterium UBA2222 | reverse complement strand
CTTCATTAAAAAATATCTATAAAGAGTTAAAAGATGATTTAGGATTACCAATTCCTAATCATGGAGATTTAACAAAATGGGCAAAACAGGGTGTTCTACTTCTTAATAGTGTACTTACAGTAGAGAAGGATACACCTGGTTCTCACAAAGATTTCGGTTGGCAAGAGTATACAGACTCCCTAATTACTGAGATATCTCAAAAAGGGGAGCATGTTGTCTTTATACTTTGGGGTAAATATGCAGAAAGTAAAATATCTCTTATTGATAAAGGAAAACATCTGATAATATTATCCACACATCCATCACCCTTCTCTGCAAGAAAAGGCTTCTTTGGTAGTAAACCCTTTAGTAAATGTAATACCTGGTTAAAAGAGAAAGGTATGACAGAGATTGATTGGGAACTAACATCTTAGAGAAGAAAACTAGAGGGTGTAGTATAATATGGGATGATTGAAAACGAGGAAACTCAAAACAATACCCCCTTCTTCTCTATTAGTAGTATGAGAGGGAAAAAGTATGAAATATTTTTACCCAATGAGGAATCTGAAGAAATCCCATATGGAGTTATTAATCTTACCGTTGAAGAGAGAGAAGATAAGGAGATATTTGAAATAAAGATGAGTATTGAAGATTGGACAGTACACTTCATCAAACTGCTCGGATATACAGGAAAAGTGAATAAGGAATCCATCACATACTCAATGGATGAAAAAAGGAAATTCAGAATAGAAGGCTCCTTCGGTTCTCTAATAATAGATGAAAAAAGTAACCTTCAATATGAGACAGCAGAATCTACTCCTTAATATCTACACCTCCAAATATTACCCCTCCAGTTATTTCTAATACTGGATCTGAAACATCCCTCTCTTTTACTTCAGGATTCCATCCTCCAAGAACACCTGTTCCTGTTGTCTTTATCCTA
The DNA here is from genome assembly GCA_002328465.1 of Candidatus Dojkabacteria bacterium UBA2222. GTDB lineage: Bacteria > Patescibacteriota > Dojkabacteria > SC72 > SC72 > UBA2259. Next base: position 11,960 of record DCUE01000024.1, on the reverse strand, counting down.
CAATCTTTCGGTACAAATATTTCTACTCCACCAAATGCACAATTGATGTGTACTTTAGCACCGCTCTTTGCAATCTTCGCCTCTCTTAAATCTAACTGTAATCCTCCAAATGCTACATTAAATTCCCCACCCTTAAACTCCTTAGATTTTACCTTTCTATCAACACCCCAAAACACAACAGATTCTGATAGATAGTTTTTATCTGTAGAAGAACTCGTTACATTAGATTTCACCTTAGTTTCATTTCTAAAAAGAATAGATATACCTATTGCAATAATGGCAACCGGCCAAATTACAGAAAAGAAATTCCAAGTAAATAGTGTGGAGGACAGAAATGCTACTCCCAATAACAAAAGTATAATTCCAGGAACATCATTCTTACTAATTAAAAGTTTCGCACCTAAAAATATTAATATTAATGGCCAAAACTTTGATATCGTAAACCACATATATTTGCTAAATACTGGGAATATACCTGCTTGCTCAAATAACAAGCTTATCCCTATTACAACAACAAGTACTCCGAAGAGAAATCTAGCGTTATTCTTCATGTTAAAATATTTTTATTAAATATTATCTATATTGAATTCTCCAACACCAACTGATACATAGATATTTATCTTCATATCAGAAGTATTATAGTTGCCTGATGTATATTTTCCTCTACCACCTGAAACTCCAGATATCTCACCACCATTCATTGTAATACTCCCAATACCTAAGTCGTAATCCAAAATATATCCTACTCTAGTTGGAATTTTTAGATTCATTTCTCCCGCTCCAACTGTAAGGCGAACATCTCCAGTAGGAATAGTGTCAACATTAAACTCAATATTAAATTTACCGGCACCTACTTCTGCCCAGAAATCTTTAACTGGGACCTTTTCTAGTATTATTCCACCCTTTCCTGCACCTAAAGTAATATCTAAATCTGTTGGAATTTCCCACTGACCTAAAGTAATATCATATTTTGATTCATCATAAAAGAGGTAAAAAGCCTTTGCTGTAGCGCCTGTTAATGTTAAATCAAGTTTCCCCTTATCAAATGTGTGCTCTAATTCAGGAGATTCATAACTCTTTGGAAACTTTGTCTCTATAGAGATATACTCCTCGATATCATCATCTCTCATTTTAAAATCACAAGCACCTACATCTATGGTTAAAGATCTCTCCTGTACTCCTGTATATTCATCTGAAGAAAGTATAATACTCTCCTCAACACTCTCCTGTCCTAAATTAAACATTCCACTTCCTCCTTCAAGCACCCAGTCATTTATCTTCGATGGAAGAAATGGAAAACCCTTTTCTGTAAATTGCATATATGCAACCCCAAATGCACCAATTGTTAATACAATGGTAAATAGCATACCCAATATCCTTGCAACTAGGGAATTACCCAATATTAAACGAATACCTATTAGAACAATCAGTATTGGCCAGAATCTAGCTATATACAACCAAATACCCCATCCAATAGTGCCTGTTGTATTTAAAAGAAACATTATTCCAACGAGAATCAGAAAAGCTGCCCATGAGTAGTTCCTTCCACTAGAGTATCTTAAATTACTCTCTTCCATTATTAAAATATATTAATTTATATATATTAATTATTTACCCTTAGTATCTGATTTAACATTCTTAACAGCATTACTAACCTTCTCCTTAATCTCTTCTGTGTTTTTCTTAACAACCTCTTCTGAAGATGATTTTGCCTGTGATTCTGTTGGAACCACTATCCAAAGGATAATGTAAAGAATTAAACCACTACCTCCATAGAGAACAATTAATGCAAACACTAGCCTAACAATTGTTGAATCAATATTAAAGTACTCACCCAGTCCTCCACAAACTCCCCCTATCATTTTATCTTTCTCAGATCTGTACAGTTTTCTTTCCATATTTATATATATTAATCTTAAATATCTACCCCTATTCTAAGATATTTCTACTTAAATGTTAATATCGTTGACATCCTGATTTGTAAATAATAATATAGACCCATACCCTAGGTGGGGATAAGTTTTTACTTTTCTAATGTGAAAAAAATCTTAATTGTCCTTTCAATTCTAATATCTATCTCTATCGTTGTATTAGTTTCTCTCTCGAAGGGAAGCGACACTAAAGAGGTTAAATCAGAATCAATAACCTCAAATGTTGAAATAGAAGATGGAGTACAAATAGTGAATGTAACATCAACAGGGGGAGGATACTTCCCAAGAGAAATTTATGCAAAAGCAAATATTGAAACCATCCTTAAAATGAATTCTGAAAATTCATATGGTTGTGAAAGATCTTTTAGAATTCCTTCATTAAAAATTAACCAGATATTACCTACCGAAGGAGTAACTGAAATACCACTGGGTATCCCTAAAAAAGGACAAGAAATTTTTGGTTCTTGCAGTATGGGAATGTATACCTTTACGATTAATTTTAACTAGGTAATGTCGTGAAAGAAAAAATAGTTTCCATAAAAGGAATGCACTGTGCAAGCTGTGCTATAAATATTGAAACCAAATTATCAAAAGAGAAATCTGTGAAGGATATTAAGGTTAACTATGCAACTGAGAAAGCTACGATTACATATGACGAGAAGCTCTCCTCTATAGAGAAATTGAACAGTTTGGTTAAGGAAATAGGTTATGAACTAGATATTAATACGGATGATCTAAGTAAAAAAAAAGTTGCTGAGTTAAGAACTCAAAGAAACAGACTCTATTTCTTACTACCCTTTGCCCTCTCTCTCTTTCTATACATGCTCTATGACATACTTTCTAACAAGGTATCTTCCCTTCCAATGATAAAAATAGATATGATGATTCTCAATACAATTCTCTTCATAATTTCAACAGTTACTCTTTTTGTATTCGGTAATCAATTTATAAAAGGTTTAATTAGATTTATAAAAGGAAAAGGTGCTGATATGGATACTCTCATTGGCTTAGGTACCGTTGCAGCATATATATACAGTTCTACGATATTAATATCATCATATATAAAATTTGATTTGGGTCTGCCAGAATCAATGTATTACGATAGTGTAATAATTATCATTGGTTTTGTTTTGTTAGGTAAATTTTTAGAAACACGCTCAAAATTCAAAACTGGAGAAGCTATCCAAAAATTATTAAATCTTCAAGCAAAAACTGCTTTAGTCGAAAGAGATGGAATTGAACAAAAGGTAGATATATCTGAAATAGCTATTGGTGATATTTTAATTATTAAAGCGGGAACAAAAATTCCCGTTGATGGTGAAATTATCAGTGGTTCAGGAGTATTAGATATTTCAATGCTCACAGGAGAACCAATCCCCGTTGAAAAGACCGTTGGAGACGAAATATTAAGTGGTTCTGTTAATAAACAGGGATATTTTAAATTTAAAGCTCTCAAAGTTGGTTCTGATACAATGCTTTCAACAATAATTAGGATGGTTGAAGAGGCTCAAAACAGTAAAGCTCCCATACAGAATCTAGCTGATAAGGTATCTCAAGTATTTGTTCCTACGGTATTAGTAATCGCTATCCTATCTCTGATAACTTGGATATTTATTGGAAAAATATATTTACCTTTTAATGATGCTCTAACATATGGGATATCCTCTTTTGTTGCTGTTTTGGTAATAGCATGTCCATGTGCTTTAGGACTGGCAACTCCTACTGCAATCATTGTAGGGGTAGGAAAGGGTGCACAAGCGGGAATACTGATTAAAAACGCAGAGAGTCTAGAGAAGCTATATAAGGTTGATACAGTAATATTTGATAAAACAGGTACATTAACAAATGGACAACCAGAAGTAAGTGAAATCATTTTTAACAAAGAGAGCAATCTTGGTGAGGATGATATTTTAAGCTTACTCTATTCACTAGAAGAGAAATCTGATCATCCACTCGCTATCGCAATACAAAAGAAGGCTAAAGAATTGAAGATTAATCTTAAAGAGGTTAATAATTTCAAAAATATTGATGGAAAAGGTGTAAGTGGAATGATTGATAATATTTCATATTATGCTGGTAATTACAAATTTATAGATAATTTAGGGATAGAAGCTAATAAAAAGGAAATAGAGAAACTTTCTTTAGAAGGTAAAACCCCTATTCTGTTTACAAATAGTAAGAAGATATTAGCTACGGTAGTTATTTCAGATACCATAAAAACAGAAAGCAAGAAAGTTATTAATGAACTTCACTCCCTAGGAATTAAAACTGTGATGTTAACTGGAGATAACCAAACAGTTGCAAACAATATATCGAAAGATTTAGGCATAGATACAGTCTATGCCGAAGTATTACCAAATGAAAAAGCAAACATTGTTAAAGAAATCCAGAATAAAGGTAATTTCGTAGCAATGATTGGAGACGGAATAAATGATGCCCCTGCCCTAGCACAGTCAAATGTAGGAATCGCAATGGCGACAGGTTCAGATATCGCAATAGAATCCTCCGATATTACTCTGTTAGGAGGGAATCTTGAGAAGTTGCCCAAAGCTATAACATTATCAAGAAAGACTATAGTTACAATTAAACAGAATCTCTTCTGGGCATTCTTTTATAACATCCTCGGAATACCTTTAGCTGCAGGTCTCTTCTACCCTATTTGGGGAATACTTCTTGACCCTGCATTTGCAGGAGTTGCAATGGCATTAAGCAGTGTATCTGTAGTTAGTAACTCATTAAGATTAAAATTATTGAAAATTTAATATGGAAACAAAGAAAGAACTTTACATAACTGGTATGCACTGTAAATCCTGTGAAGTATTGATTCAAAATAAACTGGAAAAAATAGATGGGTTAAAAGATATTAAAGCAGATCTAAATAACAGTAAGGTTACATTTAAGACTAAGGATAAAGACAGAGAGGTTCTCGAAAAAATAAATAGTGTAATAAAAGAACATGGATATACAGCTCAGGAAGAAGAGATAAAAAGAGAAATTAATTACAAAGAGTTGTTAATTGCTCTACTCATTGCAATTCTGTTTTCTTCCCTATTCATCATAGTACAGAATCTTGGAGTAACAAATCTTATCAATGCTAGTACATTAACATACCCAGTAGTTTTTCTAATTGGAATAATAGCATCTATATCAACATGTATGGCAGTAGTTGGGGGACTTGTTCTTTCAATCTCTTCTACGTATGCAAAAAACAATTCTAAAGGTATCCCCCTTCTTTTCTTTCATCTATCTCGACTTATTTCCTTCTTAATACTTGGAGGATTATTAGGATATATTGGAACAGTATTCTCTCTCTCACCTACCTTTTACTTTATTATTAACTCCATCCTCTTTATCGTTATGCTAATACTTGCAATAAATCTTTTAGATGTATTCCCATTCTTTAAGAAATTACAATTAACAATTCCCAAACAGTTAACCTCTGGAATACTAAAAACTGAGAGAATGAAAACTGTATTTACTCCAATACTTCTAGGAGCAAGCACATTCTTCTTACCGTGTGGATTTACTCAATCAATGCAAATAAATGCAATAGCCTCGGGTAGTGTTTTAGATGGGGCATTAATAATGTTAATATTTGCACTAGGTACTTTACCAATTCTAGGGTTAATCTCTTTTGGTTCAAATAAATTGGCCAACTCAACAAGATCTTCCTTGTTTTTCAAATCATCAGGATTCCTTGTCCTATTCTTTGCTGTCTATACCTTCCTTACCTCTTTGGTATCAGTAGGTATTTTAAAACCACTATTTTAATTTAATATATATTTACATGAATACAGAGAAAGTTAAGGCTTTAACTAATTTTAAAAAAGTTCAAAGCTTAATGAGTAAGATGATTGAAATGACTGAGAACGACGAGTATTGTATAGATATTATGCAACAGAATTTAGCAGCCATAGGTCTTCTAAAATCAGCTCATCAGATATTAATGGAAAACCACTTGAACCACTGTTTTGCAACAGCCATATCATCAAAACAGTATAAAAAGAAAGAACAAATGATTGAAGAAATATTAACAGTTTCTAAATTATTAAATAAATAATATGCAAAGAGGAGTATTAACATTAAATAGAGATGAATTTAATTCA
>DCUE01000024.1:0-5842 GCA_002328465.1 Candidatus Dojkabacteria bacterium UBA2222 | reverse complement strand
AAAATAATTGATGAGGTTGGACCACCTATTTATGACAATCTTGAAATAAACAATACATTACAGAAGATATCTAAATTAATGTCCTCTTTTAGGTCTTAATTCATTTTCCCAATATACTCTTGAATGTGTTCCCCTATCATTGTTGTTGTATTTTGCCAATCTAGATATTTGGAAATATCTTTAACGGGAACCCACTCGGCTTTAATCGTATCCCCATTATCAGGATCAGACTCAAACTCATTGTCTTTATCTACAAAAACTAATAATCTTACCTGATAACCTTGACTTTCCCATTTCCCATTTTCCCCTTTTTTAAATGCCTCTTGAAAGAAAAAAGGCTGGACACTATTTATATCAACATCTCTATTTGTCTCCTCTTTTACCTCTCTAACTAATGTATCCAACACGCCTTCTCCCTCCTCAACAGTACCTCCTGGTAAAAGCCATAATCCCTCCTTATTGTATACTAGTAAGACATTCTCTTTTTCCTTACTAATTACAAAAGTATATACCTGTCGAATCCTCTCTATAGGAGGAAATTCCTCAGAGAGATATACATCAAATTTATACTCCTTATCTTTCCAATTCCAGAAATCTGTGTGATGAAGTTCAATCATTTTGTTAAAAACAATTTTATTGATTTGCCGGACCTAGATTCGAACTAGAATTAACGGTTCCAGAGACCGTCGTCCTACCATTAGACGATCCGGCAATAACCTGTAATTATACTACACCTATAATGTATTAATATACACCGTAATCCTCTCTCTTACTCTACTCTCCCCCATTACTTGCATTACTTGATACAAATCTGGAGTTTGTTTTCTACCTGTAACTGCGATACGAAGTATCATTGCGACATCCCCTATCTTACCTTTATACTTCTTAGGATGTTTCTCATACTCTTTGTAATCTGAACAGAACCCATACTTTTCCCCAATCCTTTTGATCTTACTAAACCATTCTGTAGAATCATCTCCAAAGTAATATGTATCTAAAAATTCATTTAAGATTTCCCCCTGTACTCCTCTCTCTATCTCTATTTCCTCTTTCTGAGAATCCTTAAACATATCATCAAAAAATATCTCAAACTGATTTGGTATATCAGACCATTTAACTATATCTTTCCTAATCTTAAAACCCTCTCTTTCAATATTTAAAATACTTAAACAGTAATCCTTTTGATTTACTAATTTAGTATGAATCTCAGTATTATATTTCTCTGCCCACTCTAATACATATTCATATACCTCTTGTGCACTTAATGTAGATATATACTCTTTAGAGATATCATTTAATTTAGTAATATCAAATAGTGCTCCCGCCCTATTAAATTTCTCTAACTTTAAATCAAATTCCAATATCTCTTTTTGGGGATTTTGTATTCTCCAATCATAGAAATTAGAGTTAGCAATATTAAGAAGGTAGTCTTTAACTCCATTAATAGGGTAGCCATTTTCTACATAGTATGAAACAGCAAACTCAGGATCTTTCCTTTTACTTAGCTTTCTTTTACCCTCATTTTCCATTTTCATTAATGGAGAAATATGACCGTATTGTAATTGCTCAAAACCTAATGCATTAAATATCTCCATATGTAAAGGTTGAGAGGATAACCATTCGTCACCCCTTAGTACAAAAGATATCCCCATTAAAGTATCATCTATTGGATGCGCAAAATGATATGTAGGTAATCCATCTGACTTAAGGAGTACAGAATCCATATCATTTTCAGAAAGAGTAATACCCCCTTTTATCAAATCCTTACTATTAATCTTGTTTTTAATATTACCTCTTGAGTACAACCTAATGACAAAAGGCGTACCTAAATCTAATTCTCTTTTAATATCATCACTATTAGCATCTCTCCACTTAGCCCATTTTCCAAAATATCCTGTTCTGCTACCTAAATCTGTCTGTTCTTTTCTAATCGCTTCTAACTCTTCTTTTGTACAAAAGCATGGATATGCGAAACCCTTAGATACTAAATCCTTAGCAAATATTTTGTAAATATCTTTTCTTTCACTCTGAATATATGGACCGTACTCTCCCTTACTCTCTTCCTCATTTATCATTCCCTCATCAAATTGAATACCGAAATTTCTTAATCCCTCCACTATTTGTATAATACCATACTTAACCTCTCTCACCTTATCGGTATCTTCAATTCTTAATATGAATACCCCATTACTTCTTTTCGTAAGGATATATCCTACTAAACTGGTATATATATTTCCAATATGGATAAAGCCTGTTGGACTAGGAGCAAATCTTAATACTAACTCCCCCTGTTTAACATCTCTTTTAGGATATCTTTTTAAGATATCTTTACTACTTTCCACTATATTTGGAAAGAGAAGTTGAGATATATCAATACTTTCTTGCTCTTTTGTCATTTAAAAGATATGTGGTATAAAATTATGTTGATATAACATATGTACACTGTTATTATTATACCATGACATTAACGGAGGCTGCATTCTGGACTAAAAGATTTGGGATAATTGCACTAGTATTTCTAGGTGTTTCATTCATAACCCTGATCATAATATTCGGTTCTGCAACTACACCTCCTCCTCCACCAGAATATCAGCAAGGAAATTTCGCATGTACAGAAACTAAAGAAGAGTTCTTGGAAAATGCTCTCACTATACCCTCTTTAGATGTTTTACCAGAATCGGAAATGAGATTTAATCTACAAACAGAAACTGGTAAATATGACAACTTACCCTCTGTCGTGAATGTATATAGATATACAGATTTAGGACAAAGATTAAACTCCCAAGCAGATGCGAAGGTACTAGCCAAAAAGATGGGATTTGATCCAGAAAAGATAGTAAGAAAGGGTACTACCGACTATATCTGGGTAAATAATAATAATCAAAAAAGTCTTCAGATTTCTGCTAGAGATTTAAATTTTACCTTAAAGACAGAAATCTCCAGAATAAGGAACTTAAGAAAAGAAGCAGATTTACCATCAGAGGGAGAAGCAGTCTCCCTAGCAATTAATGCTTTAAGATCACTAGGCGTATTAGATTCAGAATATGCGAAATTAAATAAAGTATTTTTAATAGATATTAATCCTGATGGTTCATATTCAGAGGCAGATAGTTTGATAAATGCTGAATTAATAAGAGTTGATTTTCTTAGAAAGGTTCCTCTCATCACCATACCAAGTAACCTTGTAGGTGTTGAGGATATAGTTAGAACTTTGGAAAGAAAAGATATGACATATGAAATGGGTACACAGGTAATAAATAATGAAAGGGTAGAGGTATATAACTTTAGTACACTACTTACATATCAAAATCCTCTTAAATCCAATATCTCTGTATATGTAGGACCTAAGGATAAAAGTAATGAGGTATTACAAGAAATATATCAAATTGATTTTAGGAGTTGGAGTCTAGAGGTAGAAAAGTGTGGTACATATGAGTTGATAACTCCTTCAACTGCATTACAAAAGATTCAGAATGGAGAGGGAAGTTTAGTATTTTTAAATGCAAATAATGACGAGGTAGAAGAATATATACCACAGAATGTAAAAGAATTTAATGTAATGGATATATATATAACCTACTATGAAGGACTCTTTGAACAGCAATATCTACAACCAGTATATATGATAGAGGGACAAGCTATATTATCTAATGGTAACGAGGCCGACTTCCATATATATTACCCCGCAATTAGTTATGAGACTCTTGATGATAAAAGAGAATTAGAGAAAGCTCCCGTAGAAGAATCTGGAGGAATTCTACCTTAAATACTCCCTACTCAGCCTTTCTAATTTAGCAGTATCAGTGAACCTATCTTCTGAACCTAGTACTACTGTCATTACACTGTTTCCATTTGGATACACAAAATATCCAGCAAAGCACTGTTTAGCTAAATCTGTAATTCCTGTTTTAAAACCTTTTGAGTAAGGGTTTACACCATACAGTTGATTTGTTGTATATATCTTCTTACTAATTACTTCCCCTTCACTACTCCAATTTACTGTTTCATTTCCTAAAGATACAGTACTAACAATCTCTTTGTAATTTTGTGCAGCAGATAGTAAGAGTGCAATATCCCATGCCGTAGAAAAATTACCCTCCTGATCTATACCTGCTGGATTAGTAAAATGCGAATTAAACATTCTTAATGATTGAGCTTTTGTATTCATAGCTTGAATAAATCCTTCATACCCTTGATTTGGATAAGCATTAGCGAATATAAATGCAGTATCATTGTAAGAGCNNAGAGCTCATTATCATAGCTTTAAAAAGATTTTCTACGGATATTCTCTCTCCTTCCTTTAACCCTAATTGCCAATCTAATTCTTCAGGTATATTCCCCCTATTTACCTCTATCACCTCATCTAATGGAAAAGTTTCTAATACAATAATAGCGGTAAGAATTTTTGTTAAACTAGCAATATATCTTTCCTCATGTATTTCTTTTTCAAAAAGTATATCTCCTGTTTGAGGATTAAAAACTAAAGCACTTAATCCTGAAATTGAAATATCTTCTATTTCTCCCTCTCCACTCCCCCTTATCTCTGTTCCTTTTAACTGTACTAAGTATGTATCTTTTGGATATATACCTGTTTCAATGTACTCACTTTTTGGTTTAACCATAGAGAGTAAGAAAAGAGATAAAGAGACAAGTAGGGTTGGAATAGTGATAAAGAGAGAGATTTTTAAAAATGATTTCTTCTTCTTTATCTTCTTTTCTGCTTCTTTTGCCTCTTTCGCTGCTTTGTATGCCTGTTTAAACAGTTTCTCATCATATCTTTCGTCTGGGAGATTTTTCTCTTTGCTCTTTTTTACAACCTTTTTTTCATCTTCTGGCATACCTGATATATTACCATACGATAAAAGGTCTGTCCCACATCTGTCCCTCTTTTACTGGTACAAAGACTGTTGTGGCAGTATTTGGTACAACCTTTATGCGTTTTTTCGACCAAAAATACAAACTATTTTCTACCACCTTGTAGCTTCTAGCTAGGTAAAAAGGTAGAATTTTCTGTCTTAGACGACGGAATTTGCAAATGGTTAGTAAACTGAATGGGGACAGATGTGGGACAGACCCTTGGTTGTTCTTTTTGTGGGATGTAATATATAATAACGGAATAATCTTTGTATTTTAAATATGGAAAGGACACTAGTATCACAGCTTAAAGATAATATAGGTAGTACAGTTAGAATAAGAGGTAGAGTAGATACCCTCAGAGATCAAGGAAAGATAGTATTCCTAATACTTAGAGACATCTCAGGGAAAGTTCAAACAGTAGCATGGTCTGGTGGAGATAAGGAAGTATTTGATATTGCAAAAGGTTTAGTAGCAGAGTCAGTAGTAGATATAACTGGGTTAGTTAAGGAAGCAAAGCAGGTAAAGAGTGGATATGAAGTAGAGATACAAAGTATAAAGGTAGATTCTGTTTCTAAAGCACCATTACCAATAGTAATCGAGCAACCACACTCTCATAATATCTCTAATTTAGATAAAAGATTAGATTACAGATGGGTAGATTTAAGATCCGAGAGAAATGCTCTAATGATGTCTGTAGCTACAGTAATGGGTGATGCACTAAGAGGATACTGCATTAAAAATAACTTTAGAGAAATACAAGGATCAAGGATAATTAGTGCTGCTAGTGAGTCAGGAGCTAATGTATTTGAAGTGAAATATTTTGATAGAAAGGCTTACCTTGCTCAATCACCTCAATTTCATAAACAGATGGGTATAGCTGCAGACTTAGAAAGAGTATTTAATATGGGTCCTGTATTTAGAGCAGAGAAATCATTTACAACAAGACACTTAACAGAATACACTAGTTTTGATGTAGAGATAGGAT
>DCUE01000050.1 GCA_002328465.1 Candidatus Dojkabacteria bacterium UBA2222 | reverse complement strand
TCTTCCTCCTTTAATAGTTTAGATTAACTTAATAACAATTTCTCTTTCTCCATCTCCCCTGTAAAAATGGACATCCTTCACTAATCTATGTCCTTTTACAAATCTCATAAACTCATTAACACATTGGTCTTCCTCTCTCCACTCCCCTTGCTTCTCTGGTTCTAACTGCATATCTCTTATATGACACTTAACACAATAACCATCACAATCAAAATTGTGTTCGCATACCTCTGGTTGCTTCTGGGATTGGTTTACTTGGTCTATTATCTGGCTAACCTTTTCTGCTAATTCAAGTATTGTTTTCTTATCTGCAACTTCTTCACCATTAATTTTTACAAATCCAAGTCTTACTATATTCTTTATCTTCTTCATATCTTTATTTAGTTAATTTAATATACCGAACTGGGTAGTGTAGCTGGATTAAACTGTTCTACCCCCGAATAAAATTCGCAGATAACTGCCCGAAATCTGCTTATGCAAATCCACTTCTCTTGTTCGGTATCAGAACTAGATAACTTTCGTATAATGAAATTATCTAATGTAGGGCAGTACCCTACAACCTAATTCCCAGATTCTTATCTCCAGAAATAGGTTGCAAGATACTCCCTTTTTAATGTGCTATCTCCACTTTAACCCACACTTCTTACACTCTTTCTCTGTAATAAAGTGCTCATAAGTTCTAACAAACCCTAATGTAATAACTAACAATATCCACCAATTCAACCTACCTAGAAATCCTTTAATCACTACCTTACTATTAAGATCTCTACTCTTACACTCTGGACACATATTTGTATAACTCATTCTAATAAAATAATAAATTAAACTTCAAATACATAAACAGTTGTACAATTCTCTTTACAGTCAGAACACCTATCGTGTACTACTGAAGCACTACAACAATTACTTTCTTCTTCTGCTTCTCCTAAATAAAATTCTGCAAACTCAAACTCATCTTTAGTCATCATCTTCTTCTTGCCATTGATATATGTTTCTATATCCCTTTTATCCTTATTCATAATACTCTTAATTGCTCTTATTCGTTTCCAGAATATATCCCATTCTTTCTGTCCTAATTCCATTTGTTTAGCAGTCTTTTCAAACTCTTTAACATTCCCACTAACTTGCTTACTTAACCATATTGTATCGTTATACAACATCTGGTCTATATCATAAAAACTCTTAAACCCTTCTTCTGTTAGTTGTATCATTGAACTTCTCCTTACTTAAATTAAAATCTTGTTTTAACTTCTCTACCATCTCTGCTATCTTACATTGTTCGCTAAATGTTAGTTTCCTTTTCTGGCTTTCTTCTATAACCTTCCTACTCTTTTCTCTATCTCCTATTGCTAATATACTTTCTAATGGTGTCCTTACTACTTGTATCAATGTAAATGGTACTCCATTTTTACCATACATTACTGTTCTTGTTTCCATAATAGTGTTCCCTTATTAGAATTAAACTTTTTTAACTCATCATCTTCTAACTTCCTAACATAAAATCTCTCATTCCAATACTTCTTATTCATCTTTATTGAGTATGCCTGACCTTGCATCATTCCCTCAAAAGACTCCATAAAAATATCGTGATTGCTTCTATCAGGAAAATTATTAGCATCTTTCATTCTAAAAACTGCATATCTTTTCTTTACCATTATTCTTTATACTTAAATTAGTCTAACTCCTCTACTGAACACATACCTACATTATTGTAATCTCTTAATGCTCTTGCTTTTGCTCTTGTTTCTGCCATCCTCATCATATGCTTCATTATCATTGCATTAACATTACCCTTATAAGCATCTCCATATCCCTCATAAATTCCCCTCTCTCCACTTACTACTGCCTTAAATACAAAAAATACTTCTTCTCCTAACATACTCTGTTCTAAACTTGTATGTATTTCTTTACCACCATTCTCGTGGAATAGGTTTAACAATCCCTCATACTTTACAAACTGTTTCCCTTGAATATCCTGTATAAACTCTTTTGGAATATTACTCATTTTAGTTCCCCCTTCTTAAATAAAATAAATTAAATAATAAAACTTAATCTGTATGCCAAATCACATAAGATTACAAATACTGCTACTATCAGAAACAACTCTATATAAAATGGTATCATCTCCTTAAAGTTTCTCCACTTCATACCTCTCTCATATCTTTCTAATTGCCTTGATGTTGTAAACATATTTTTAATATCTTAATTTATTAATATAATATTATACTATTTAATATAGAAAGTAAATAGGGTTATAGTAAAATGTTATATACATATTTGATTAGTAAGAACCTTTATATATCAACATTCTTTACATTTCAAAAATTTCATTCAACACCTTTTGATATTCGGTAGTTTTTATTTCTTCATTAGGGCTTAATATCTTTTTAATCTCTTTTACTTCTCCTACCTTATTAGGTATTTCTACCTTGCCCTGAAGATAGTAAACATAAGAAGTTAGATCATAATTCTTTTTACACTTCTCTGTTAATCTCCATATACCATTAGCAAGTTCAATCAGTTTATATCTTTTGCTGATTTCTAATCTTTCTTTCTCAACTTCTCCAAATGGAATTATTTTCATTGTCTTAACCCTTTCAATTCTCTGAATATCTTTTCTCTCTTTCTTTTAAGTGAAAATAGTTCTTCTTCTCTACTATCCTTTCTACCACTCTTGGATTGTATACTCTCTATTATCTTATGCCTTTCACTATTGATCTTGTGTACTTGTATTAACAATTTCTCTCTCTTTAACTCTTGAATATTTTTCATTTATTTAGTTCTTCTAAATCTTTTTTTCTACCTTCATATACATCCTTACATCTTTTATATATAACCTCTGCATTCTTTATATAAGTTTCTATGTTTTCTGGATGATATTTTAACCAATACTCTATAATTCGCAGAATATCTTTCTCTGTACTCTTTCTTTTAGTTTTCAAATAAATTTTTTTTAATAATTTGTCAGTCAACTTCTCTTTACTTAACATTCTCTTTTTTCTTATATCTAATTATCTTTCTTCTCATTGTTTTCAAGATAGACCACAGAGTATTCTCCTTTTCTCTTTTAACTAGAAATTCATTTCAGTTTCTAATTAACTATCTTGAAGAAATAGCCGATTCAAATTCGTTTCTTCTCACTTTACTTACATTGACTACCTCAAATAGTATGCGAGAGGGCTAAAGAACCCTTAATCTCTTATGTTATCTATCTTCTCAAGTATCTTACAGGTCGCTTTCGCTATTTGTTCTGTTTGCTAACCTTGTTTATACACTAGATTAACCTGCGACAGTTGTTTAACTAGATAGTGTCGTTCCCTTGCCATGAAGGTAGGGATAGTCCGTCTTTTCTAAATGATAAATTAAACAATCTGGTGCAAACCTGCCCCTGTATTAGACCAGCAGGTAAGTGTTTCAAAAGTAGAATTAAATAGCCAAATAGGAGAGTTGGCGACCAGACGTGGAAACCAACCCCCCTATTTGAATATCTAACTTCATTGAATCTTTTTTGTCCGGTCTTTCTCATACATATATATTATATCTTTCTATCGGGAAGTCAACAGTCTATTTTCCCTTATATAACAACACTTTTAACAAAACTACTTTCTGATCTTATTTAACAATTTTTTCCACCAACTTAACTTTTTTGTTGGTCTTCCCCTTTTTACCTGTTTTGACATCTTCTTCTATTGGTAAAATTAATTCATACTCTATTCCATACATCTTTAGATAGAATTTCTTTCCTACTTTTCTAGGAGTGATTTGTTTAATCATTTCTTTTTCTTACTTAATTTATCTATGCGAACGATTTCTGCTAACCCCATAGATGTTAATTTCCTTGCTCTATCAACATCTACAACCAAACTTTCTCTCGGTAAAACTTTTCTATTAAGTTCTACATCAAAATAAGGTCTTACTATATTTAATGTTACCATATTTTTAATCAAAATAATTAAATGCTTCTTGCGCATCCATTCTCTCAAAACAATCTATTTTACTACTTCTGCTCCCATTGACTACTTTAGCACCTCTTTTCTTCCATTGAGGTATACTCTGTTTATATATCAATGGCACATTCCTAGTATAATCCTTAAACTTATCCAACCAATGCTTGTTGTAAGGGTCTGTTCTATCATACCAATGACCATAACCATATACATCTACTCCTAATAGGATAACCTCTTTTGCCCCCATGTGATACGCCAACCCTAATGCACCATAACAACTATCTCCTGTTGTAATCTTACTCTTATCTTCTTGTAAACTAAAATCACCAATAACTTCCATAATAGGATCTGTTGGTACTATTCTTTCTAAATAATGAACTCCATTAACTGCTTTATAGTAATCATTATGCCAAGGTGTCTTATTCATATCAGGATACGCACAAAAGTAGTAAACACCCTTAACCCTACTCTTTAACGCCCTCTGTGGTCTGTTCTGATCCATAGGGTCAACAGTAATCCAATAGTCTGCTCTTGGTATATGATATACAATATTATTTACACATATAATAGCACCATTGAAATCTTTTAACTGTTCCATATCAAAATCTATTAAACTCTCTCCACCTCCTATTATTAGAACTCTATCGTGTTGCTGAAATACAGGTTTAAACTCTATTTCAAAATTGTTTAATAACATATTAATCACCTATTAATTTAATCCAATCCTGAATACTAGAATATTCTCTAGGTTCAAATATTGGTATATTGTTAATTATATTGTCAATTACCTTGTCATTTAATTTCATATCCATTGGAAGTATATAACCATTCTCCCCATCAGTAATCAGTTCTTCTACACCTCCCCATTTAGTTACAATACAAGGTATTCCTAGTTTTTGTGCCTCCAGAACGCTATAAGGACATCCTTCAAAATTCGATAATTGTACGAGGTAGTCGCAGTTAGTTAATCCTATTTCTATATTTCTCTTAAATCCAACAAACTGAACTTCTTCTATAGGTCTAAATGTGTTAATCCAATCATTATATTCTTTAACAATATATGAATTATCCCCATATATTACCCATACAAATCTAATACCTCTCTCTTTTAACATACTAGCAAACTCATACATTCTACCGAATCCCTTTTCTGGACTAACTCTAGTATTTGATACAAGTCTTAATACTCTCCTCTTATCAGTTCCGAAATCATCATCTAAAAGGTTGTATATGACCTCTGCTTTTATATCCTCTCTCCTCTCAATTACTTTCTTGCAATGTTTACTTACTGCAACATATTGAACCTTGCCTTTATTCTTTAGATCTAACTTGTACTTATCATAATCAGAGTGAACCCATTGAAAGAACTTATTAGCAGTAATCTGAAGTGGAATGTCGTGATTACTAGCAATTAGACAGATATTTGTATTGATTTTGGTGTCTGCTGTTAATTTCACAACATCACCCACTTCAGCGTATTTATATAAACTCTCTGAACTTTCAACTCCATCAAATACAATTGTTACTTTATATCCTTCTTTATCTAACTTCTTTCCAAGATTATATACAGCACTTTCAATGCCTCCAACTTTAGGGATATATTTATGATAAATTACAAAACTCTTATCCTTCTCCATATTCTAATATAGCATAATTTATTAAAAAGAAACTAGAGGGGATAATATCAAAATGACGGTGAAAGACACCAGACGAGATATATCCCCCCTTTACCAAACTACCTTCGGTGCTTCTTACAATGCTTCTTTAACTTTCTCTTTTGTGGTCTTTTAGTTCCTCTTATCTCACCAATAGGATTTCCAAAATCATCTGAAGTAGTTAGCCCGTACTCTTTATGAAACAAATTATGGCAACTCTTACACCAACAAACACAATTCTCCTTACTGCTACTCCCCCCTCTTGCTTTTGGAATTTTATGATGAACCGACAACCCATATTTACTTCCACATATTTTACACTTATTACAATCTCTATCGTGAATTTCCAACTTCCAACCTTTAAGAGTCAAGATACACCTCCTGCTAGAATGGATTTTTAATGAACATTGAGATTCTTTTGAATACTCACTTATCACCTGTAAATATTCAAAACTCAATAGGGTAGGCAGTAGAAAGGAGAATTAAGACTACCTACCCTATTCAATCTTCATTTTGTAATGAACCTTGTCATATAATCAACAGCAGTTTCTATATCCTTAAACGCCTCCATCTTTCTCCTATTCGGATATAACATAACACATATTCCTGGATTCTGTCCTCTACCACCTATTCCATTTTGTGCAGCCCACTTATCATCAACTTTATATGTTCCTGATACTACTGCTAAAACATCTTTATTACCTCTTTCAAAATGTTCATAACTACTCTGGTGTGTATGTCCTACCCAAGCAATATCCACATCTCCACCACCCTCATATTCCATCATTCTTTTTGCAGCGTTTGTTACATTTAACTTACTCTTTCCCCAATATGTATGATTCATTACTATTCTGTAATCTATATTTCCATATCTAATTGTTAAAAGACCTCCTGAAGTAAATACAGGACATCTGAACTCTGATAAAAAACTATCATACCAATCCTGTCCACCTATAAATCCTGCTCGGTTATGATTCCCCTGACTTAATACAGCAATCTTTCCTTTAGCGTCTAACTCTAATAACTTTCCAGCGATTGCTCTGCTCTGTATTTGAGGTGGTAATGGATTTTCTGTCATACCTGTAGCGTGAAATACAGCATTGAAGTTATCAACCTCATCTCCATTAGTCGCTAAATAGAAATTTGGAACATTCTCTATAACATCTAAATACCTTCTTAACAATGAGTAATTAACTCCCATTGAACCATAATGTATATCACTTGCCAATCCTACTACAATAGGTAAATCTGGATATTCTACCTCTGGAACAAATAGTGCTTCCCTCTGACCTATTTCAAACTCTTTAGAAATAGATCTACCTTCTTCTAAATATCTAGTTACCCTATCAAAATCCAATTCTCTCACTTTCTTATCAGGGTATATTCTGTCAATTCTATCTTTCTTAATTTCCTCTATACTCTTAAAACTATCCTCACTCTCCGAATAGTATAATCCTAGTTCTTTATCTAGCATAACAAGTTCTGGTAAACTTAAAAACCTCCCTTCTAAAAAAAAGGATTTCTCCCTAAACTTAAATAGGAATCTTTTGAATATCTTTACTTTCAACAAATGTATCTCTCAACCACTTTCCTAAAAATATAATACCACCTGTAATTGAACCTACTAACACAAACTTTAACCACCAATCTATATCAGCAATCTTCTCTGTGTCTGCAGTTATTAAACAAGTTGCAAATGAAGCAGTAAATCCTGCAACAAATGCTCTACCTGCACCCCACAGATTTTTCTTCCAATTAGGGTAACCAATTACAAACCATTCTGGTAATTGTATTTTA
Organism: Candidatus Dojkabacteria bacterium UBA2222; assembly: GCA_002328465.1. Lineage (GTDB taxonomy): Bacteria > Patescibacteriota > Dojkabacteria > SC72 > SC72 > UBA2259. Next base: position 4,420 of record DCUE01000050.1, on the reverse strand, counting down.
CTCATCTCCTTTATATAAAACTAAAGTTATTAAAAGACACAACAAACCCAATGTAAAGAATCCACTCCAAAATATACTCATCCTCTTTTTACTATAAGATTAAATCCTATCATTAGACACATCCACCCTACTGCTAAAAATAAATATTCAAATCTCATTATTTCATTCCGAATAATTTATGAAGTGCGTCTGNNCGTTATTAATCCAATCATCTCTACCCTTCTTTAATTCATTCAACTCTGTTACCACATCAATATACTGCTTCTCAAATCTATCTCTTTCTTCTTTTACCTTAACTAACTCTAATTCTAGATCTTTATATTCTCCATCTCTTATTGCCATTGTATTTTCTAGAAAGGTTGCCCTCTCATCTAATAATTTATTCTCATTTCTCAAACTCTCTACATCAATTTTAAGACCATCATTTTCTTTCTGAAGTAGTTCTACCTTTTTTATATATTCATCACAAGGAGAGGTATCAGGAGGCGTTATAGGAGGTTCTACAACAGGAGGTATGGGTTCTGGGATTGGTGCTACATATAATTTGAACTTTCCGACATCAACAACCCAATCTGAACCTTGTAAATCAAACCAAGTATACCCATCAGCAATTCTTGGTCCTCCTTCTATCGTATAAACTTGTCCTATTTTTGTTGAACCTGTTATGTTATCAGGTGCAATAAAACTTCCTTTTCTAATGTTCTGGGTATCGGTTGCAATTATCTTATCCCCTATCTTGAATATATTTACATTCAAATCATTAGTTACATAAGAAGTTGGATCTATATATACCCCACCTTTAGTTAGCATACAATGTAAATGGTCTCCAAAACTGTGTCCTGTATTTCCTGTTCTATAAATCTGTTGTCCTACTTGAACTTTTTGTCCTACACTTACAACCTTATCTCCAACCTCTCCGTGATACAAACTCATTACAAATCCAGAATCATAAGTAATCCACACTACTAAAGTATTCTTGTATAGCACTCCTCCAGAGGTATAACTTGTTGTGATCTTACTTACTGTCCCTGAACCTAATTTATTTGGTGAATATATAGGATTTCTAGTCTTGTAATTCCCCATATCAATCGCTTTATGACTAGTAGAAAATCCCTTCGTTATATGAATGTTCCCCTTAAATAGTGAACTGTATATCTCCGCCATATAAATATATTCTAAACTTATTTTTCAATAACTTCAAATGTCGGTGTTGTAAATGTATATTCTATTACTCTAAATGGATTTACTCTGTAAATAACAGTTTCCTCATATATATAAGTCCCTGCTGGTAAATTATCTGGTATTGAAACACTTGAAATATAAGTTGAATAACAACCTACTTCAAAATCACTACTGTTTTCTGGAATGGAATAAATCACCCCATCTATAAACTTACCATAAATATCTTCCTCTATTGTTATATTCTTACATAATTCAAAACGAATATTAAAATCTTCCCCTTGCTTATATATAGTTTTATCTAGTGTATAGTTACCCTCTTTTGCTTCTAATATGTTATATGGTGCTACTTGCCAATAGATAATTAACCCCATTAAAAAGGTTACCACTATTAAAAGTATGTTTAATATCCAACTATTGCATTTCTCTCTCATAAACTCTTTTATATTCATTATCTTATGTTATTTTAATAACTAATGACAAAACTGCTCCCAATACTGCCATTACTATCGCCCACATTATTTTACTCTGCCCATCTTCTATCTTCTTTAATCTGGTATCCAAGTTTTCTATTAGTTTTAATATTGCTTTCTCAGTAGATGTTGCACTCTCTTTCGTTTGATATTCAACTTTTAAGCAATGTTTTATATCTGCTATATCATCTCCCATATCTTTAAGTGTTAGTTGTATTTCTGCTATCGTTACTGCATTACTTTTTGTCATGTATGCCAAGTTTCTCTATTATCTTATACTTTTATTATATCATTAAAAGAAACCTGTCCTACTTAGTTTCTCTATAGACTTTGCCTGACTACTATTAATTGTATCATTAACAACCAAGATGTCTAGTAAGTCTTCACTAATTACTTCTGCTTTCCAAAGTGTTCTTAAGTAGGCAACAAAATCTTCCTCACCCATTTCGTCTTTGTAGTCTGCTAAGAAGTCTGCTTTCGCAACGTTACTACCACTACTTGCAACAAACTCTGGATGTGGTATGTTGGACTCTAGTAAAATCTGTTCTTTCAAATCTTTTCTCACTTGGGTTGCTCCTCTTTTCTCGTCAGAAGAAACCTCGTCTCCATACTTAGCTTTGACTAACTCGTTGTACAATTGCTTCATAGTAGATGTGCTGGGACTTTCAAGGTATATGTTTGCAGCGTCTTTAAGGCTCTTCTGATAATCGGCTTTCTCCTTTGCCTCTTCTTCTAGCTTAGCTTCTCTAGCTTCAAAAGCCTTTGCATATTCTGGATTAATCCTTGTAACATAAATACCAGTAAAGAAGGATAGTAAAGTATCTTGCCAGTAGTTTCTAACATCAACTTCTTTAGTAGTCCTTCCTGGAATATCAGCACTAACAGTCCCCTCTGCTGGTATTCTCATGGTCTTTTTCTCTCCACGAAGCGCTGTTTTTACTTCTTCTGAAGCACCAGGAAGAGGAATAAGACTTGTAAAAGATTGATACCACTTAGTTTTCTTTCTCTTAAACGGATCGGTTGCTTGTGCCATGTCTTGTAAAATCCTTGCAAGTGGAACATAAGAAGCTACAGTATCAGAAAATAGTATTTCTTTTGGAGTATATTTTTCAAAATCGTTTGTATAACCAAGCACGTACAGGGCAAGTTTCGCTGCTGGACTTAACGCACCAGCCTTGTCTTGGACTATATCAACAAAAGTCTGAGAGTCTCCTTGAGAAATTGCTTTTATGGCGTTTGCTATATCAATGAATGGGTACTTAGATGTCCTAGCAAATATCTCATTCATCTCCCCATCCTTTCCAACATAAGTTCTTCCTCTCGCCCTGAGCCTTGGGTCTGTTTTCTCTGTTCCTTCTGGTGTTTCTTTTTCATCATCTCTCCAAGCCTGTGCTGCTATAGCAATTCCTATCATAGTAGCTACTGTCATTGCCTTTGCAATTCTAACTTGAGGTGGTAGCGAGGGGTCTATCATCCCAGTAACATAGCTTTCTAAATGCTTTTCGTATTTATAAAGATAAGTTGCAAAAGGTTTTAATCCAGTAACAACTTTTCCTGCCGAGTCTGCGGAGTATCCTTCTAATAACTTTGATCTGTTTCCATAGTCATAACCATAAACATCTACACTATCGTATATTTCACTCAACATCTTCTCATGTTCTTTTCCAAGCTCTTCAAAGACGTCTTTTGAGGAAAGTTCTTCTATACCTTTCTTACCTTCTACCGAGTAACTAATTACCTTTTTCCAATAGTTCTCAACAAGATTAAACACTCCCAACATTTTAGTAGCCGCACCATTTAAACTTTGATTTGCTTTCTCTATTGCTGTCTCGTTCTCCCTTACAACTCCATAACTACTAGAAGTATCCCCTCCGTATATCCACTCTGGCGCATTACTCCACCCCTTTGGACTGAGTGCTGCGAATAGTGCTTCTATATTAAGTTTTGTTTGAGCAAACGGAGCTTCGTTCTTCTTAACATCTGTTGGCATGAACATAGCGTCAAGGTAAAAGTCTTCTACTACTTTAGAGGTGTACTGTATTGCACCTCCAATAAAGTTGGTTGCCGCTGTTCCTGGGTGAGTAAGAACGTTTATTCTCCACCACTTATAAAGTAAGTCCATTGATTGAGAAAACAGGGTAGCTTCTGTTGATACGTTTGCATAGTAACTAAACCTGTCATAAACATCTTTTGGCATTTGGTATTTTCTGATTGGTATAGGGATTTTCTTACCGTCTTTTATAATAACAGTTCTTCCCTTCTCAAATTTCTTAGCAATTCCAGTATAAATATCTCCAGTAACTTCAACCCAACCTTTTTTAAGTGGGCTTCCTTCTGCAATCGGGAGTACCACAGTACCAAACATTTGCTCTATCATTTCGTTGAAGCTCTTTTTAACTTCTAATTCGGTTAACCCAGACAGCATAGATTTTTGTAAGTCTTCTACCAAGCCACCTTGAAGTGCCTCTGCAGTAGAAAGCTGTCTTCTTTTTAGTGAACTTGCAACTTTTCTTTGGAATCTCTTCCAACCAAAAACACCTGCTTCTATCTCTGGTTTATAAACCCTATGAACCCATCCTTCTAATGTTTGGTCTACACCATACCTTTGTGCTATTAAGTTTCTATTAAACCAGTCCTTTGCTTCTGTTAAGTCTGCAGTAAAATCTCTAATTAGCTTCTGTCCTTCTGGAGACAACTGCTCGTAATATTTCTTTGCTTGTTTTGGCGTATACCTCCATACCCAAGCCCTCTGAGTTCCCCCAAGTGTT
>DCUE01000007.1:4778-5791 GCA_002328465.1 Candidatus Dojkabacteria bacterium UBA2222 | reverse complement strand
GAAATTTGACTAATATATCCTATATGTTAAACTTTTGGCATTGTTAGGTTAATCGTATTTTTACAGAGAATGTATGATAAAAGAAATTAAAGGGAAGAAATATATAAAAAAGATTTTACTTACTTTGGGAATTATTTTCACCATAACAATTCTTTTCCTTGGCGGATATAGTTTGGGCTATCGTCGTACAAATGCCACTATCATGAGAAATATTCTTCCAAACTTTATAACGGATGTTAAATATAATGATACAGAAATTATTACAAAAACATTTATTCTTAAATCTGATTTTGAGGGAGAGGATGTATCAATCCCAAATATAATCACATATCCACACTCTTGGTATTTTGATGAAATAGAATTAAGAAATGGGAATAAGAAATACATTATCACAAGTTCAGATGGAGAAATTACTTTAACGATTTCCCCAAGAAGAATTGATAATGCAAGAAGTATAATGTCTGTTACAACAGTCCTTAATCAGGAGATAACAAGAAGATGTTTAGGAAGTTATGATATCTCATCATCATCAGAAGTGGAATTTATCTCTTTGTATCGTGAGAATATTGATAATGAGAATATTATTTATGTTCAGGAAGTAGCTGCAGCTGCAGATCCGCAGGAAAAGCCTCTAGCATTAGAGGAGTTTTTTGTATATAAAAGAGATGGAGGTTTTCTTAATACAGACGAATATATCTGGACAGCAGATATATCTTTAAAATTTGATAATTCAGTTCCAAATGAGCAGAAGGAATGGTATCTGAAAATTGTTGATGAGATTGTATCTTCTTTGCAGATTAAATAGTCAATTTTAAAGATTACTCTCTACACTCTCCTCTAAAAAATGTCCACTCTTCACATTTTGAACCATCATCAAATAGACAGTACCCTATTTGACCTAATTCTTCCTCTTCAATTACAATAGTTCCTCCCTGTTCAACACAGTATGTAGAGGCAGGATTTGCAATTCCAATATCTTGATTATTCTCTTCATTTGAATCTGTTTCAATCTT